>CAYYAG010000020.1:0-28216 GCA_964470005.1 uncultured Muribaculaceae bacterium | reverse complement strand
CTTTATTGAAAGAACTCGACTATGTATGCAAAAAAAATAATCTTAAATATTGGCTTGATGCAGGAACCTTGATTGGGGCAATACGACACAAAGGATTTATCCCATGGGATGATGATATTGATATTGGTATGCTAAGAGAAGATTATGAAAAAATAATTGATGCGTTTAAAAAATCATCACGAAACCCCGATATTTATGCTGATTATACCCGAGAGCAAAAAAATCCTGCTCAATTTCTCATTAAAGTCCAGCATAGAAAAGCTCCGCACATCTGCGTAGATATTTTCCCGTTTGATGTTTACGGAAAAGCATTATCCCGTCACGAACAATTAGATAAATCTCTATATATTAAAAAAATTACCCAGAATTTGAAACAAACAATTCCATACAGCATGAATAACAATGTGCTTAAAACACAAATTGATAATATTCGTTCTTCCAGTATCTTAACTAATCCAATACCGAAGAATGTCGAGGAATGTGATTTGGTCTGGGGCATTGAATTTTACCACAGATGGGATAACTGGTTTACAAATTATAACGTAATATTTCCTTTAAAAACAATAAATTTTGAGGGATTTGAATTCTCGTGTATGAATAATCCGGATGCTTTTTTAGAAAGGATTTATGGTGACTATATGTCTTATCCTGCGAAAATAGGATACGGGCACAGTGGATATATTGATTTAACAGATAATGAAAAAAGTGTACTATACGAGTTAAAGGCAGGTTTAAATGGCTAAAGAATTCCTCCCAAATATTGCTATAATATTTGCCGGCGGTGTCGGTAAACGTCTAAACGGATCCGACTCTGTCCCCAAACAATTTCTGAAAGTAAACGATAAACCAATAATTGTTCATACATTAGAATTGTTTCAACAGAATATAAATATAGACAAAATTTATATTGCAATTGTGCCAACACATATTGAATATATGAAACATCTGGTTGAATATTATCACCTTACAAAAGTTAGCGGTATAATTGAGGGAGGTCAAACAGGACAGGATTCAATATACAAAACGCTAAAGTTGGCGGCAACGGAAAATTCAGATAAATCCATAGTTCTAATCCATGATGGGGTACGTCCGAATATTACTCAAGAAGTTATAAATGAAAACATAGCAAACGCGAAAAAAAATGGAACAGCAATAACCTGCACACCTTGTTATGAAACAGTTTTGATAAGTAAATCGGGAACCAGCCCAACAAGTGTTCCGTACAGATGTGAAACATATACAGCACAAGCACCGCAGACATTTATATTAAAAGACATTATAGATGCACATGAAAAAGAACGCATTACCAATCCTGAATATACCAATATTGTTGATTCCTGTACACTATTCAAAAAACAGGGCAGAGATTTATCTATGATAAGAGGGAATTTCGGGAACATAAAAATTACAACTATTGAAGACTTGTATATATTGCGTGCGCTAATAAGGTATAAAGAAGATATAGAAGCGTTTGGCTTATCTAAATCAGGAGAGTGTCGCAATGAAGTTTGATTCTTGGGTAACTGAAACAGATACAAATGAAATTATCAATTCTGAATTTATGAACTGGGGTTATTTTAAAAACTCAACTGTTCTGGTAACAGGGGCTACCGGTCTAATCGGATATCAAATAGTGCTTGCATTATTATTGGCCAATGAAAAGCTTAATACCGATATAAAAGTTATTGCTCTGGTAAGAAATAAACTAAAAGCTGCTGAAAAATTCAAAAACTACAAAAAGGGCAATTTAAAATTCATTATTCAAGATATTACCGAACCTATTCATATGAAGGATAAAGTGGATTATATAATTCATACTGCAAACGGAACATCTTCACGCAGCTTTGTTGAACAACCGGTAGAAACAATAAATTCAATTATTTTGGGTACTAAAAACATCCTGAAATTTGCAAAGGATACAAAAGTTAAAGGTTTAGTCTACTTATCTTCCATGGAAGTTTACGGGATTACGGATTCTAATAAGACTGAACCTTTAAAAGAGAATGAATACGGATATATTGATTTACAATCTGCCAGGAGTTCATATTCAGAGGGTAAACGATTAGCTGAAAATATGTGTTATTGCTACTGCCGCGAATATCAAGTTCCTGTAAAAATAGCCCGATTATGCCAGATTATAGGTACAGGAATTGAGGAGAATGATAATAGAGTTTTTGCACAATTTGCGAGGAGCGTTGCGAAAAAACAAGATATAGTATTGCATACAACAGGTAAAACTATAAGGAATTATTGCTATATAACAGAAGCGATAGTTGCCATATTTATATTACTGGAGAAGGGTGTTAATGGGGAAGTATATAATATTGCGAATCCTGATACGTCTTATTCTATCAGACAAATAGCTGAGATGTTATGTGAAAAATATACGGATTCAAATATTAAATTTGTATATACTAACGACAATTCATATTTCCCCGCAACAAGATTATCCTTGGATATATCAAAAATGAAAGATTTAGGTTGGCAGGCTCAAATAAATCTTATGGAAATGTTCGACAGACTGATTTCAGGGAGGGAAAATGTATAATCGAAAAAGCTTTTTTCAATACATCTTTTCAGTGCGTAATGAGGCAAATCACAAAATAATTACAATTTTTGGTTTTAATTTCAAATTTAATAGAAAAAACACTTTTAAACTATATAAAGATTTACCTGTTATAAGTAATAAAATTGTATTTTCAAATACTAATGGAAAAAGAGGATATGGATGTAATCCTAAATATATAGCTGAAGAATTGATAAGACAAAATTTGGATTATGAACTAGTATGGCTGGTGGATAAAAAATCAAAGCAAGTGAATTTTTCTGAATTTCCAAAACAAATTAAACTGGTTCATTATAAAAGTAAGGATGCCTTAAAAGAGCTGGCAACTGCAAAGTTTTGGGTGGATAATCAAGCAAAATACCAGCATGTAAATAAGGGCTTGGAAAAGAAAGATGAACAAATATATATACAGACCTGGCATGGTTCTATGGGAATAAAAAAAGTTGGTGACGATACTAAGACTTTTAGCGGCAAAATTACTTTTGAAAAAGAAGCAAAAATGATTGATTACCTGATATCAAATAGTTGTTATGAAACGGAAGTATTTAAACGCCGATTTTGGAATAACGGAAAAATTTTAAGATTTGGTCATGCAAGAAATGACATCTTCTTCATGCCAAAAGAGGAACTTCAAAAGATTCAACATAAAATTTATGAATTGTATAATATCAAAAAGGATACAAAAATATTAATCTATGCGCCAACATTCCGTCATGGTAGGCCTGGATACAATGATTGTTATGCCTTAGATTATTTTAGAATTCTGGAAACCTGTGAAAAGAAGTATAACTGTAATTTTGTTATATTTACACGATTACATCATGAAATGAAAAATTTAAATATTCCAAAATCTGATAAAATAATTGACGTTACAAGATATGGTGATATTCAGGAATTAATGTCTGTAAGCGAGATAATGATTAGTGATTATTCAAGTTGTATGTTTGATTTTATGTTGTCCAAAAGGCCTTGCTTCATCTTTGCAAGTGATCTTGACTATTATAACAAAACACAAGGTTTTTATTATCCGCTTGAAACAACACCGTTTCCTATTGCTAAAAATAATGATGAATTAATCTCAAATATTTTGAATTTTAATGAAACCGCTTATATAAGTAGTGTTGAAAAATTCTTAGCGGAAAAAGGATGTGCTGAGAACGGATTAGCTTCAAAGAGAGTTGTTAAGTTGATTTGTGATGAGGGAGTGGTAAACCTTTAAATTACAGACTTTTTATTGCTCCCCATGCGCGAATTGTTCCACGTTCATATTTTAAAAGGTAATAATTCCCCTCTTTTATATATTCTATTGTGGCATTCATATGAATTTGTTCCTCATCAGGAGGCATACCGACTTTGGCACGTTTTTTATTTGTTTCTTCCCGCTCTTTTTCGCGTTTTTTCATTATTTTTTTATAGTCTTTGTCAAATTCTTTATTATAAGCTTCTTTATCCTCTTCGACTTTGAACACGGGAATTACGGCTATAGGATTTTTAGTCTGCATAAGTATTAAAAAGTCTTTCTCATCCGAAAGTGCCAGCTCATAATGTCCTGTTTCAATAATATTACCATCCGGATCAGAAATTTTATCTACTATACTCAATATCGGATAGTCGGAATCTCTGAGTGAGTACCTGTAAATTGCCTGAGCACCCTGTCCGACACCGGAGGTTTCTTGCGGATGGATTGGGTACGGGCGTACTGTCGGAAATGTTAAAACGTTTTGTGCGAAATTCCCGTCAAGCACTACTGAACCCCCTGTATAAGTTTTCTCATTGCAGAATCAATTTCCTGAAAACTTTTGCCGAGGGCCTTTTCTGTCCCCGCAAAGATTAACGACAAATATTTTTGAGAATTCCCGAGATTATTTTCCTTCAAAAGCTGTCTGTAACTCTCTCGCATAAGCCTTTTAAGACGATTTCTTTTGACAGCGCGCTTATGTACCTTTTTACTTACAACAAATCCGACTTTTGTAGGACTGTCATCATTTTTTAAAATCCCGATAAACAAAGTTATTCCTCCCTTATGGAAGGAATTCTTAACTCTGTATGTTGCTTTAAAAGCGGATCTGTTTTTTAATCTGTATTGTTTTGGCAGCATAGTCCGCCTTTCATTTCGCCTTTGTGAAGATTAAGCACGTTCTTTAGCAGTAATAGCTAATTTATGACGACCTTTGGCACGACGCCTGTTCAATACTTCTCTGCCGCCCGGGGTAGCCATTCTTGCTCTGAATCCGCTTACGTGCTGTCTTTTTACTTTAGTTCCTTCTAGTGTACGTCTCATTTCTAATTCCTTTTTGTTTATATTTGTCGTATGATTTTTATGTTAGATAAAAAAAAGTTTATAGTCAATATAAAACAATAGAGAGGTTAAATAATATGAACAAAAAACTGGGTTTTATAGGCTGTGGAAAAATGGCAGGGGCAATTATTAAAGGCATAATTTCATCTTGCTGCGGAGAAAAATATGAGATTAAAGGCTCTGAAGTTAATTGTGAGATTGCAGAACTTGCACAAAGTCGCCTTGGAATTCCTGTTATGACCGATAACAGAATGCTTGTTATAGATAGTGATGTTATATTTGTAGCGGTAAAACCTAATTATGTTCAACAAATATTAGAAGAAATAAAAGATGAAATTACGCCTGAAAAACTCATTGTGTCAATTGCAGCAGGTGTAAGTACGGTAAAAATAGAAAAAATCTTAGGGAAAGCAAGAGTAATTCGTGTAATGCCGAACACGCCGGCGCTGGTTCTGGAGGGTATGAGCGGAATCTGTAAAGGTAAATTTGCACTTGAAAAGGATGTAGCATTTGTTATGAAATTACTTTCAAATATCGGCAAATGTATTGAAGTTAATGAAGAACAACTTGATATCGTGACTGCAATTTCAGGCTCCGGACCGGCATTTTTTTACAAAGTTATAGAAGATATGGCCCGTGCAGGGGAACAATTAGGCCTTGACTATGAAAAGTCCCTTTTGTTAGCAACCCAAACCGCACTAGGTTCTGCCAAAATGGTTTTTGAAAAAGGCAGTCTTACCGTCCAAAACCTTATTGATAATGTCGCAACAAAAGGCGGATGCACATTTGTAGGGATAAACGTTATGAAAGAAGAAGAATCAGACCGATTATTCTATGATGTTATTGACCAAACAGTTAAAAAGGCTCGTGAGTTAGGATAATAATTTCTCATACTATTTCGTTTGCCAAATCAAGAAATTCAATAATGTTCAAGATTTTAGGATGCTTTTTGCCCAAAAATCCCTGATGAATACCGATTATACATGCGGGACAGGCCGTCAATATTATGTCTGCACCGGCATCAGCCAAGTTTTTGGCTTTTCTGCTAGACATTTTCAAAGACAGCAAAGGATTGTGAAGTGCAAACTCTCCGGCGAATCCGCAGCATTCACTGTAATCTTTTGCTTCTATATACTCAATATTTTGACATTTTGCAAGTAACGGTTTTAGAAAAGCATCGGATTTTAGATGACAGGGCTTGTGAAATGTGACTTTCAGATGTTTTTTAAAAATAAATTTTTTATTTTGTATTGCAAGAAAATGGCATATATTAATAATTTTTTGCAACGAGCCGGCATAATCCAAAGGATTAAAGTATTTATTCAATGCACTTTCACAGCTTGCACAATCTGTTATGACATAATGATAGTTTCCTTGCAAAAGCTCAAGATTATGTTTTTTAACTTCTTCATATCTTTCCAGATTTCCGCTTGACAGAAACGGAACGCCGCAGCATTCAAAATCTTTTTCCGTTAATTCCACATCATAGTAAGATAGAATTCTTTTCATAGCATTTTCTGTTTTGGGATAAAGTGTATTTACACAGCCTTTGAAGTACAACAATTTAATGGCACCCTTGTTTTTACATACAGGTCTTTTGAATACCTTTCCTAATGATAAAATCTTATCAAAAACTGCACGTGACTGTACAAAACGTGTGAGTTTACCATACAGTTTATCTTTTACGTATTCATATTTTGCCGTATTAAATATTTCACAAACATCAATTCCGGAAGGGCAATATTCATTGCACTTACCGCATTTTATACATAAATCAAGATACTTTTCTATGGTTTTGTTGAGTTTTAATTTACCTCTTAAAACTCCTTGCAGCATAACAAATTTGCCGCGGGAAACTGTGCAGTCGTTTCCTGTCAACTTATAAACAGGACAAACCTCCTGACATTTTCCACATTTTGAGCATTTATTTATGTCGCCTGCAAAATCGGATAACTTTTTCATTTATACGATTGCCCCGTGTGATGCATCCTGAACATTCGCAGCATATTTTGCAAGATAACCGGATTTGACTTTAGGTTCAAATGGCTTGAGGTTTTTTCTTCGCTCATCAAGAGTTTTTTCATCTACAATAAGCTCAATAGAACGATTTGGAATATCAATTTTAATTCTATCACCATTTTTAACAAGCGCTATAACACCGCCATTGGCAGCTTCAGGGCAGACATGCCCTATACATATTCCACGTGTTGCGCCTGAAAATCTTCCATCAGTAATAAGCGCACACGACTTACCCAAACCTTTTCCTACGAGGAGAGAAGTCGGAGCAAGCATTTCACGCATTCCCGGGCCGCCTACAGGACCTTCATAACGGATTACAATAACATCACCGGCTTTAATTTTGTCATCCTCAAGCGCTTTCATAGCTTCTTCTTCACTGTCAAAAGTTTTTGCAACACCTTCAAACACATAGCATTCAGAATCGATTCCCGAAATTTTTGTAACACACCCTCCCTGCGCAAGATTGCCGTATAAAACTCCGAGACCGGGCTGTGTATAAGTTGATTTGTCATATGGCGGTATTATATTTATATCATTTTGTGCATTATTTATTATATCTTTCATTTTTAATCCGCTTACATTTCGGGTAGATTTAATTAACAGATCACCCAAAGATTTCATAACAGCAGGGATACCGCCTGCCTGATGAAAATCTGTCATTGTAAGGGTTGAGGAAGGATTTATTTTTACTATCTGGTGAATTTGTCGGCTTAACCTGTCAAAATCATCAATAGTAATATCAATTCCGCCGGCATTTGCAATAGCCAGAAGGTGTAAAAAAGTATTGGTTGAACCGCCCAGTGCCAGATCAGTTATTATTGCATTTGTCATAGAATTTTTAGTAATAATATCTGACGGTTTTAAATCTTTTTTAATAAGTTCCACAATTTGCATGCCGCTTTCAAATGCAATCCGCCGCTTTTGCGCAGATACAACAGAGGAAGAAGAACAATATGGCAAGCTCATTCCAAGGACTTCCGTAAGGCAAGCCATCGTGTTTGCAGTATACATTCCCTGACAGGCACCTGCAGACGGGCAAGAATTTTCTTCCATTGCTAAAAGATGTTCCTTTGTAATTTCACCTTTTCTGTATCTTCCCACTGCTTCAAAAGAACCTGTCACCATTGTTAACTTATTTTCACCACGGCATTCTCCGTCCAGCATAGGCCCTGCTGTTACAATGATGGTCGGAATATTTATTCTCAAGGCCGCTATAAGCATTCCGGGGGTTATTTTGTCACAATTTGAAAGTAAAACAAGCCCGTCAAGCTGGTGTGCCTCAGCCACACTTTCTACACAGTCTGCTATTAAATCTCTGGAAGGTAAAGAATATCGCATTCCGCTATGCCCCATTGCGATTCCGTCACATATTGCAGGAACCCCGAATACAAATGCCTGTCCGCCTGCCGTATGTATGCCTTTTTCAATCTGCCGTTCTAAATCACGCATTGTTATGTGACCAGGTACCAAATCGGAAAAAGAACTTGCTATACCAATAAACGGTGCCTCCATATTTTTCCGGCTTACACCTGTCGCCATTAAAAGCCCGCGGTGCGGTGTTCTTGCTAATCCTTTTTTTATATTATCACTTTTCATAATTTTCCTTATATGTCAACCCTCACAATATTAAAATTATCGTCCCATTCGATTTCACCATTAAGATTTATCTTGTGATAATTATAAGTATTTTCAATTAACTGCGGTTTAAATAACCCCATAATACCAAGCCGCTTTATTATATCCGGTAAAAATTTTGTACTCCCGGCAATTGTTCCGTCCTTTGAGGTGGCTTTTTCACCGTCAAAATATATTGTTTCACCTTCAAATTCCATTTCCTTCAGATTACTTTTTGTAATTGGCAGGCAATCAGAAACTAAAAGAATTTTATCAATGGGCTTAGCCTTAAAAATAAGCCTGATTATAGCATCTGAAATATGGACACCGTCCGCAATTATTTCTGTATAAATACTGTCATCAGTAAGTGCTGTTAAGGCAGTAGATGTACCCCTTTGTACAATTCCTGACATTGCATTAAAAAGATGGGTTGCGCCGTCACAGTATGATAAATCCCCGCCCGTACAATGCCCAGCTTGAATTTTTACGTCTTTTGTCAATAAATATTTTGCAAGTTCAAAATTCTCATCAAATTCGGGTGCGTACGTAAGAATTTTTATAAAATCATCCTCAATTAATTTATAATTATCTATTGTAGGTTTTAAGAATAATTTTTCATCGTGAATACCTTTTTTCTCGGGATTCAGAAAAATACCTTCAAGGTGTACACCAAGAATTTTTGCCATTCCGCCGGTTTGAATTGAGGCAGCCTGTTTTATAACGGCAATCTGTCGTTTTATATTATCCACCGTATCAGTTGCAAGGGTCGGGAAAATTCCGCCAATTCCGTATTTTGTAATCTCTTTTGATAAATACAAAACATCATCAATCGTGCAGTTATTAAAGTTAATCCCGAATGCACCGTGAAAATGTTGTTCAATTAAAAGTTTAGATGTATAAGGCATCTTACCTCCGTTTAAACTGCCGTTCCCTCAAAAACTTTGCGTGCCTGTTCTCTGTCATCAAAGTGAATTGTCCTGTCTTTTAAAATCTGGTAATCCTCGTGCCCTTTACCTGCTATAACAATAACATCGTTATTACCGGAAATTGTCTTTAACAATTCAATAGCACGTCCCCTATCTGGCTCTACCGTAATTTTTTCGGGACTAACTGATTTCAAGCCAGCAATTATATCAGTTATAATTTGCTGTGGATCTTCACTTCTGGGATTATCCGAAGTTATGACAATTTTGTCTGCAATTCTTTCCGCAATTGCACCCATTTTAGGCCGTTTTGTGGCATCTCTGTCTCCGCCGCATCCGAATAAACATATCAAATGTCCGTCTTTTGGTGTAATTTCTCTTGCTGAATTAAGCACATTTTCCAGACCATCCGGTGTATGCGCGTAATCTACAATCACAAGAGGTTTTTTAGCAACAACTTCAAACCTGCCGGCAACCCCTTTTACGTTTTCCAAAGCTTTTAAAGCAATTTTTATATCTATTCCCTGCGCAATTGCTGTGGTTATAGCGGCCAAAACATTATAAACACTGAACATTCCGTTCATATGAAGGCTTACCTTGTATTCTTCACCTTGCGCCACAAGAATAAACTCCGCCCCGTTTAGTGAAAATTCAATATCTTTTGCCATTACATCAGCCTTGTTTTTTACGCCGTATGTGTATTTTTTTACCCCTTCCGGAACAGTATTTAAAAATCTTTCCCCGTATTCATCATCTATATTTATAACAGCAAAACAACCTTCTTTTAGGTTTTTGAAAAGAATTGCTTTGGCATTAAAATAATTTTCCATTGTAATATGGTAGTCCAGGTGATCCTGTGTAAGGTTTGTAAATACAGCTCCGTCAAATCTGCATCCGCCGACTCTATTCTGTTCAAGTGCATGCGAACTTACTTCCATTACCACATTATCAATTTTTTCAACATCTTTTATCATCCTCAAAGTTGCCTGTAGCTCAGGAGCCTGCGGGGTTGTATGTTTTGCATCTCGATATTCACCATTTGAAGATAGTTTATAACCCAAAGTTCCTATTAGGGCGCATTTCTGATTATTTTCTTCAAAAATACGCTGAATTAAATGGGTTACGGTAGTTTTTCCGTTAGTACCTGTTATACCTATAAGATTTAGGCCTAATGAAGGTCTTGAATAAAATCTATCGGCAATATCCGCAATTTTATGCCGTGTATTGGAAACAACCACCTGTGGAATTTTTATATCGACTGGATGTTCAACCAATAATGCTACAGCACCGTTATCAATAGCCATTTGAGCGTATTCATGTCCATCGGTATGTTCTCCAACCAGACATATGAATATATCACCTTTCTTTGTTGTCTGGGAGTTATATGATATACCGCTGACTTCTACGCTTTTGAAATTAACCAAATCTCTATAATCAAGATATTCAATAAGTTCTTCAAGTTTCATTATTATCTCCTTCTTTTTTAGGTTGTTGAATTTTATCGGGTTTAATATTTAAAATTCGTGCGGTTTGTTCCGCAACTTCGTGGAAAACAGGTCCTGCAACCGTATTTCCCCAAACGGCACCTACTTTGGCACTATCTATCATAACATAGATTAAAACCTGAGGATCTGTAGCCGGAAGATAGCCTATTGTTGATGTATAGGACATCCCAGTATATCCGGATCCGCCTTCTTTAGGTTTATTTGATGTACCTGTTTTTGCAGCCACATTGTATTTATCCATTTTTATTGTTGACTTGCCGTTATTAATACCCGCTGCCAATAGTTTTGTAATGCTTTTAGCTGTTTCAGGGGATACTACCTGTGTATAATGCACCTTTTGTTCATATTCTTCCTTGGGATATTTAATTATGTGAGGAGTAACTCTTACACCGTTATTAGCAAGTGCGGAAACAGCACTTACCATTTGCATGGCAGAAACTGATGTTCCATAACCGTACGCCATAGTAGCCTGAATACCCTTATCCCATTTGTGCCATACCGGAAGAAGTCCTGCAGATTCCCCCGGAAGGTCAATCCCTGACTTTTGCCCGAAACCAAATTTTTTAAGCATATCGTAAAACTCTTTTGAAGTCATTGTTTTAGCAACATTTATCGCCCCTATGTTACTTGAATGCTCAAACAAATACTCAAGTGAAATCATCCCCGGATACGGATGAACATTATAATCGTAATTTTTTATTTCCCATTTACCGATAGAAGTTTTACCTGTATCCAGAATTTCAGTGTGCTCATTTATTTTACCCAAATCCATTGCACTTGCAACTGTAATTATTTTAAATGTTGACCCCGGCGGGAATACATCCGTAAGTGTCCAATTTTTAATCTGAAGATCACTGGCTTTTCTGTAATTATTAGGATCATAAGTAGGATAAACAGCATATGCTAATATTTCACCGTTTTTTGGATTCATTACAATTACAGTTCCACGTAAAGCTTCTTTTTCATTAATCATTTTTTGAAGTTCTTTTTCACAAACATGCTGTATTGCAGCATCAATGGTAAGTGTAATATCCTGACCTTTAGGATTTGTTGTTGTGGCAACCGGATCTGTCATAAAATCATATATGATTTTACCGTCACGTGTACGTTGATATCTAACAGCATGTTCTACATGCTCAAGTTTATCTTTTGCCGTATATTCAACACCGTTTGCAATGTCCGCATCAAAGTTATAATACCCCAAAACATGCGCTGCAAGGCTTCCCTGCGGATAGGTACGGGTATTTTTTTTACCCATGCTGATTTCCCTTAGGTGAAGCCGGGCAAGTTCTTTTGCGGTATTTTTATCAATGTCTTTTTTAATTGTTATAACAGGACCAGGCTTTTTAAGAAGGTTTAAAAGCTCACCGTATGACATATTTAAAATAGGTGCAAGCCTTCTTGCCAAGTCTTCAGGATTTGAATCATAATTAGCAGGATGTGCATAAACATCTGAATAGACTTTATCAGTTGCGAGTTTTATACCATTTCTGTCATATATGTCGCCGCGCATTACAAAACTCCTGTTAATACGCTGATTTCTTGCTTTGGCCCTATATTTCCCAACATCAATTATTTGAACTACAAACAGATAAATTACAAGCAATACTGCAAAAACTATAAAGAAAATCTGCAATAGTCCAAGAACTCTATCAAAGCCCTTCATTCTCTTTTCTTTTTCATTTTCTTTGTTCTTGTTTCGCATATCCCTTACTATATTTTATCATAAGGAACATTAAAAGAATTAAATATTAAATAAAATTACAAAAATTTATTATTTAAAAATAATGGAGTATGATTAAGTTATGAAGAAATTTTTTATAATATTTGTATTAATATTAACCGGACAATTTGTTTATGCATTTGACATTGTCTATCCACGCAAATCAAATGTCACCATAAATTCCCCGTCCTCCTTTTTTATAGGTTCATCTAACCCTGAAAAGGCTTTGACAATAAATGGTGAAAATGTGAACATTCACTCCTCCGGCGGATTTGCACACGTTGTAATACTTAAGGAAGGTGAAAACAAATTTGTTATTCAAAGTGATGATGAAACAAAAACATACATCATAACCAGGCCTAAAAAGACTTCCAACGGTGTTTATGTGCAGCCAAAGCTCGTTGAATACCAGAAACGAAAGGAGTTTTTGACATCTGTGGATAATGCCCCGCTTCGCACTACTCCTGTGGATGCCGGTATCAACAGAATGTCGCACTTTGAAAAAGATATTCCCCTAACCATTGATGCTGAAATAAGTAATTTTTACAGAGTTGTTTTAGGCGAGAATAAAAAAGCCTGGATATCAAAAACAAATGTTAAAGCTTTTGAGGGCTATTTAAATTCTCCTGCGGTTGTCAAAGATTATGATAGAATTGACGACGGTGAATACTTCAAGTTTGTTTTTCATCTGGATAAGAAAACGCCGTACGAAATTATTGAAGGTGAAAACTTTACACTCAAGTTCTATAATGTAAAAGACTACCCCGAAAATACTTATACGTTTACATTCCCTTATACGGAAATTTCAGGATCTAAAAAACTCGCAGGATACAGCGGTAATTATGAAGATAATGACTTCATATTCACGATAAGAAAATTCCCGCCGGTGAATAACAAAAATCCGCTTAACGGAATAAAAATAGCAGTTGATGCAGGACACGGCGGCAGTGAATCCGGTGCTATAGGCTGTTGCGGAGATCAAGAAAAAGATATTAATCTTGCAATTTCAAAATATTTGGAGCAGGAGCTCAAAAAACGCGGAGCAAAAGTTATTATGACACGTAACGATGATAGTTATGTGGGTTTACGTGAACGCGTTGATATAGCAAATACCAACAATGCAATGTTTTTAATCAGTATTCATGGGAATTCACTGCCCGACAGCGCAGACCCTAACAAACACCGAGGAACAAGTATTTATTTTTATTATAATCAGGCAAAAGCTCTTGCCGCCAATGTCCTTGTTGAGATGACAAAACAGCTTGAAACACAAAATGATAATATACGCCAAGGCAGCCTTGCATTGGTCCGGAATACAAATGCTTTAAGTATTTTAATTGAAGTTGCATACCTTATAAATCCTGAAGACAATGCAATGCTGATTGATCCGAAGTTCCAAAAACGTTGCGCAAAAGCAATTGCCGACGGAATTGAAAATTTCCTGAAAGATTAATACTCTCAGCTATAAGGTTCTAAAATATTCATTCAAAAGTACCGACAAGGTTGTGTATATCAAAATATGAATCAGTAATGATTTTAAACGGAAGTTTAAATACTTTTATCGCCTCCGGAATAGCAAAACTGTTCATAAAAATCCCATTTATACCCGCAGTTTTCAAAAATTTCAGCATTTTTTATTTCCGGAAGATTTTCTTCGGTAATTTTATGCTTGGAGTTTATATATACTGCATTTGCACCTTTTTGCAGCATTAACAAACTCTTTTACATAATTAAAAATATTATCTAAAAACTTCTTGTAATAAACATAACAGTCCCTGCAATTAGTTTCACGGCTGAATAGTTCTATATCTTCAGGTTTCTTGACCGGTGCAGTGACTGTTATTCCCTTCATGAAATTATTATATCATATTTATATTGTTAATAAATGTAAACATACTTTGATGAATTAAGCAATTTTTAGGGAAAGATATACTTAATATATATATAAGGAATATTAAGGATCATTTTTTCTTAGGAAAAGGACAATTGAATAGGGAGGATCTTATGGCAATAGGAGCTGAGGATTACATCGACCAATTATTGGTCAAAAAATATGCAGATGAACGCGTGGATAATCATGATAATATGGAATCAATGATTGATCCGCAAAAAATGCTTGGAGCAATGAATGATTATGCCAGCATGCACAGGAATATGATGCTTTTAAAACAGCGGCTGAATATTGCATGCTATGCAATAAACGCTCGTTCCGCAAGATATAATAAAACGGTACAGCGATACTAAAAAAGTTTTTGTTCATTTTGTGATAAAATATTTTTGAAAATGACTGCAGACATTTTACAAAAATCAAAAAGCAAAAAGGAACAGGGAATGGGAAAAATGATCCTGGCTTCTTCATCTCCCAGAAGAGCCGCAATATTAAAGGATTACAAATTGGAAGTTATTCCGTCTCCGTACGTAGAAAATCACACGAAGACGGTTTTTTCTTATGACTACGTAGAAAATTTGGCTTATAACAAAGCTAAAGCCGTAGCTGATTTAATAAAAGAGCCCGCTCTTGTAGTCGGTGCAGATACAGTTGTTGTTCTTGGTGATGAAATTCTTGAAAAACCAAAAGATGAAAAAGATGCTTTTTCAATGCTTAAAAAACTTTCCGCGCAAACGCACAAAGTTGTTACTTCTATTGTTATAATTGATACAGAAACCGGCAATTACAAAAAAAACTCCACAACAAGCAGCGTGACTTTTGAGAATTTGACCGATGAAATGATAAAAAATTACATCAAAAACTACAAACCTTTTGATAAAGCAGGTTCATACGGAATTCAGGAACTGCCGCAAGGTTATGTTAAGTCCATTGACGGCGACTTTGAAAATATTATTGGCATATCATCTAAGTCATTTGCCGAATTATTGTCCCAATTTTAAACGCTTACCGCTGCACCGCAGCATTTCTTGTATTTTTTCCCGCTGCCGCAAGGGCAAGGATCATTCCTGCCGACTTTATGATCAATTTTAGGCTTGTTTTCTTCTTCTTCAATAATGCCAAGAGTATTTGAAAACGCTTTTGAACGATACAAAACCGTAGTTGATGATACAATCTTATTTTCCAAATACCGTGATTTGTATTTTTGCAGCATCTCATCCAATGTCAAACTCGTTCCCAGAACAGCATTGACTACTTTTATAAAGTTTTGGTGCTTATCCGCAACTTTTTTAATTAGATTTGCAGAAAATTTGTCATTATTCAAAAAATATTCAATACATTTATCAAAATTAACAATTTTTGTATAATCTTTTGCCTCGAAAATTTTATTAAATGTACCGTAAAAAGGAATTGCATACATTCCGAGTTCTTCATCAAAAATGACACCCACATCGTATTCTTCACTATGTGATGAAAATCCGCCGAGAGAGTTTTCCAAAAAGTTATCATACGAGTTATGAAATTCACTTACGTTAAAGAATTTGTATTCATCCGGAAGCTTTATTTTATCACTCCAGTCGGTTTTTTCTCCGCCTTCTGCATAGTCATTAAACATACCTATTAAATCATCTGCGTATTTATTTGTTGTAATGACTTCATCTGTTCCAAAGTACTCCAGAAAACTCTTATAGACTTTTTTGATATCTTTTTCTATTTCTTTTAATTTTTCAGGATTATCCTCATAAACAAGCTCAGGATTACTAACAATTTTTGCAACGGCAAACCTTAGGGCATCATCCTTCCTGCTTGCTGATAAAACTCCTGAAATCTCCAATAGATAATGAACTTTTTTATACTCAAAAATACGTGCTATTATATATTGACCGCCGCCGACACCTCTAAACGATGTCATTTTCACAAGGGATGTAACACTGTAAAGACGTTCATTTATTACATTATAAAGTTCAAAACCCGTTTTTAAAACCTTTTTGACTTCAAATACAGAGGAAACCGATTTCTTTAGGGCTTCTGCTATTTTCTTGTGGGACGCAGATAGCTTCTTTTTGCCTTCTAGATATATTTCAGGAATACTTTTAGATTCCTTTCCAAGCCTGCGTTCAAAAATATAGTTAAAATACGCTGCTTGAATATTCATTGACCCGCTTACGGTTTTTAAATACTCCTCAAAATCAGGCTTAATATTTTTATCTTCCTGAATAAACACTGCTATGTCTTTGACTACATCATTTATATCTTGTAATTCTTCTGGCATTTTCTCTCCCTTTTTTATTAATTACAATACATTAAAATTCCAAAAAACTCAAGACCGTCATTAGGGGTAATTAAAAGATTAAAAAAAATATATTAAAAATCGGAACGACAGGATTTGAACCTGCGACCTCTACCACCCCAAGGTAGCACGCTACCAAACTGCGCCACGTCCCGATTATTTTATACGGCAACCTCATAGAAGTTTACCTTTTCTTATTCTTTTGTCAATGTTGCCGGGCACGCTATTAACCTATCGCTAAACAATATTTGGTTATTTGTTCCGCACCCGCTTAAGCTTTTATACAGTTTACAGTCTTATAGCAATTAACTATAAAAATGGTCGGGATGACAGGATTTGAACCTGCGGCCCCCACGTCCCGAACGTGGTGCGCTACCAAGCTGCGCTACATCCCGTTGTTAAATCTAAATACTGTTTTAGTTATTATTTTATATTGATACTTTTGGGGGAAAAATTATTTTTTAGCAACTTTATTTATTTGTCAATTTACAATTCTTCCGCAAGATAAATTCTATTACAAACTTTTATTTATATCAAGTAAAAAAATGATATTTTTATGAATTAATTGAATTTTTTTATAAAAGATTGTATAATAATCAAGTCAGCTAGAATTAAGAGGTTAATGATTTTATGAAAGTACATATGCAGATTTTAATTGCGCTTGGTTTGGGTATCAAACGAAACTGGCACATATTTTTTGGTATTATTGCCGGTATTTTAGTAGGAATTTATCTGCATGGGCACTCTAATCAAATAATATCTAATCTTTTAACTTTTGTCGGACAGGTGTTTATAAGATTAATCCAAATGGTTGTTATACCGCTTGTTGTTTCCGCAATTATAATAGGGATTACAAGTATAGGTGATAACAAACAGCTTGGCAAATTCGGCACAAAAATGGTGCTATATTACGGTATAATTACTACTATCGCTGTTATAATCGGCGGAGCTTTGGCTTTACTTATCAAGCCTGGACTCGGAGCTGCTCACTACATAGCTGAACATACCGCCGCATCCGTTCAGGCATCTGTTGCCAGTGCAATGGCTCAACAACAAGGGAACATACTGAATCTGTTTTTAGGTTTTATCCCGAGTAATCCTCTCAATTCGTTTGCAACAGGTGATATGGTTCCTATTATTGTATTTGTAGTAATTCTTGCAATCGCACTTGCTCGGGTCGGCGATGTGAACAGACCCATTGTCTCATTTTTTGAATCTGTTTTCGCTGCCACAATGAAAATAACTGACTGGATTATGTTTTTTGCAGCACCGGGTGTGTTTGCACTAACTGCATCCGCTGTTTCAAGCTTTGGTATTGATATATTTATGAGTATTTCAAAATATCTGGGAGTATTACTAATCGGTTTTGCCATCCAGATGTTTATTGTATATCCGCTGTTTTTAAAATTCTTCTCAAAAGTTTCTGCTACAATGCTATTTTCAGCTATTGCAGAGGCTATGATGGTTGCTTTTGGAACTGCAAGTTCTTCTGCAACCCTGCCTTTAACTATTGCATGCTGTGAAAAACGCGGGATTTCGCATAAAATTTCAAGCTTTGTATTGCCATTAGGTGCCACATTGAACTTTGACGGAACAGCCTTGCTGCAAACCGTAGCCGTAATTTTCTTGGCACAGGCTTATGGCGTTGCACTTACTCCGTTTTTAATAATTCAAATCGGGTTGTTAGCTATAGTTGCATCAAGTACTTGCGCCGGTATTCCAGGTGCCGGACTGATTACGATTGCACTTATTCTTAACGGTATGGGGTTAAGTCCCGAACAGCTCGTCGCCGGCTTTGCGTTCCTGTTTACTATTGAAAGAATTACCGATATGTTCAGAACCCTGCTTAATGTGACATCAGACGCTGTAGTTACCGCTGCAATTGCTGATAATGAAAACGAAATTAATTATGATTTATTAAACAATCCGGCGGCATACGAGGATATTGCCTAAATTGAATACAGACAGAATAGCATCAAAATTCTTAGGTAAAAATGTTGAGGGAAGCACCCGGTATAATCCTAATCTTTTGGTTGCTGTACCCAGACTTGAAAACAGAGAACAATACAATATTGATGAGAACTGTTTACCTTTTAATGGTTTTGATATCTGGCACGCTTACGAATTTTCATGCCTTACGGAATCCGGTGTGCCCGTCACAAGACTTTTAAAACTTAAATATGATTGCAGAAGTCCATTTATTGTTGAATCAAAATCTTTAAAACTGTATCTGAATTCATTTAATATGAGTCGTTTTGGCAAAAACTCAACAGAATGTCTTAATATCTGCAAAAAAATTATTGAAAAAGATTTGAGCCAAAAGCTTGAAACAGAAGTTACTGCTAATTTTATACAAAACAATACAGAAAGAAGCGAAATTTTTCAAAAATTTAAAAATATAATGGATTTTATAAATGAAAATGACTTAAAAATAGACGATTTTAAAGAAAATCCAAACGTTTTGAAAACTGAAGTCGGAATAGAAACAAAAGAACATTTTTTAAGCTTTGATTCATTGCGCTCAAACTGCCGGGTAACACACCAGCCGGACTTCGGCGATGTATTTATTTATTATAAATCCCAAACGCACATAAATGAAAAAAGCCTTGTTAAATACTTATGCTCATTTCGTAACGAATACCATTTTCATGAAGAATGCTGTGAAATGATTTTCAAACGACTTTATGATTTGCTTGCCCCAAATGATGAACTTTTTGTTTGTGCCCTTTACACAAGACGCGGCGGTATTGATATTTCCCCCTTGAGATATAACTGCAAGCTTAATGATATTGATACATTAATTGACTTAAAAAAACTTGCAAGATACGGAGTTAAACAATGAATAACCGTGAATTTGGAAGTTTTGGGGAAGAAATCGCCTGTAAATATTTGCAAGACAATGGTTACGAAATTCTTGAAAGAAATGTACATTACTCAAGATTTTGTGAACTTGACATTGTTGCAAAACAAAAAAATACTGTTGTTTTCGTTGAAGTTAAAACCCGAAAAAATACAGATTTTGGCACCCCGTTTGAAGCTATTACAAAAACAAAATATGAAAATATTAAAAAAGGCGCACTAAATTACCTAACAGAACACGATTATAAAAACTACAGAATTGATATAGTTGGAATTACCCTTAAACCCGAATTAAAAATAGAACATTTGCAAGGTATTTAATAATTCAAACAATGATTAACATTTTTCAGGGGCAAACCTCTCCAAGACAATATTATTATTGTTTTTTGCTGCGACAGATTGCGGTACTACTTCTTTTACTCGTTCGGATTTAACAAAAAGTTTGCCTTTTATGCTTCCTAAAACACTACTTACTTTTACCATACTTAAATAACAACAATCACAATAAAAATTGCTTAAGCTGACATACCATTTTCAATTTTGTAGATTTTAACATCTTTCAAATATTCTTCTTCAAAAAGTAATGTGTCTACAGAGGTTATAACCGTCTGAATATTTGGTCCAATAGATCTTAACAGATAATTTTGTCTTACATCATCCAGCTCTGCAAGAACATCATCCAAAAGCAAAATAGGTTCATCACCGGTTTTATCAGTGATTATATCCAATTCGGATAGCTTAAGAGCAAGAACAATCGTCCTTTGCTGGCCTTGAGATGCATACTTTACTGCTTCATTTTCGTTTATATAAAATATAATATCATCCCTGTGGGGTCCGACACAAGCCTGACAGCGCCTGATTTCTTCAAGTTTCCGATCCGCAAGCTCAGATTTAAATCTTTCCGCGATTTCATCAATTTCAGTTTCTTCACCTGATAAAAATGAGCAATCATAATCTATTTTCAAATTCTCGGTTTCACTAATTATTATGTGCTTTTCCCTTGCTATTTTTTCAATCTCGTTAAGGAATTTTTTACGAAGAAAAATAATATTACTTCCGGTAATCACGAGTTGTTCATTATACACTTCCAGAAGTGTTTCATTAAAATTACCTGTTTTAGCAGCATCTTTTAGAAAATTATTTTTCTGCACACGGATTTTATCATACTTTGATAGCCTGTCATCGTAGGCCGGATAAATCTGGGAGATTGCCCTGTCCAGCCAATCCCTCCGGTCTTGAGGGTTTCCTCTCAGCAAAAGAAGATCCGACGATGAAAACAAAACTGTTTTCAATACCTGTTTAAAGTCTTTCAAACCTGATTTTACGCCGTTAACCTTTACCTCGCGTGTTTTTTCTCTATCATAAGAATAAAAAAGCGTAATATCAGTGCCAGCTTTAATAATTTCGGCATTCAGCTCTAACTTTTCCGCCGTAAAATTGATAAGTTCCAGATTATTTGACGTTCTGGGACTTTTTAAGGTTGACAAAAAATAAATACTTTCCAGAATATTTGTCTTACCCTGAGCATTCTTACCTATAATAAGAATTTTTGCCGAATTCATATCAAGTTTTAAATCCGAACAATTCCTATAATTTTTCAACACCAAACCTGCAAGTTTCATAAAAAAATTATACTACAAATACAGTATTTCTATCTTGAGTCTGGACTCTTGTTAAAAATTAGTATATAATATATATAATAAATATTGTAAAATAAGGAAAGAGCAATGTTGCCTATAATATCAGAAGAAACAGCCGCACAAGCTTTTAAAGAAATATTCAAAGATATGCCTGCGTGGCGAAAACAAATGATCCACTATATTAAAGAAGAAAATCCGGAAGTAAACACTGCAATAATTGAAGCAGCAAATAAAACCGATTTGGATCCAAAAGCGGTTGCTCTTGGCGCTTATATGACATATCTTCTAATAGAACTGGCAGCAAAAGAAAACGATGCATTAATGAATTTTGTAGAATAGGGTGAAAAATATGATTATTGAAGAATTATTGGAAAGATTAGTAAAAGATGGCGGCAGTGACTTACATATATCAAATGCGTTACCGCCTGTTGCGCGTATTGACGGACAGCTTGTACGATATGAATCAAAAACTCTGACACCGGATGAAGTTGAGTCTTTATTATTCCCGATGCTTTCAAATGAACAGAGAAGACGCCTTGAGCAGGATTGGGAATTAGACTTTTCTTACGGTATAGATAATGTAGGCCGATTCAGGGTTAACTTTTATAAAGATAAAGGCTGTTATGCCGGAGCCTTCAGAACAATCAGTTCAACTGCTCCCCAGCTTGAAGATTTGGGATTGCCTGAGATTGTTAAAAAAACAGCCGAAAGGCCACGCGGACTTGTTCTTGTAACAGGACCGACAGGATCCGGTAAATCAACAACACTTGCCGCGATGATTGACTATATCAACAGAACCCGTGCGGAACATATTTTAACTATTGAAGACCCTATTGAATTTGTTCACACATCTAAAAAAAGTATTATTCACCAGCGTGAATTAGGGGCTGACACAAGATCATTTGCAAATGCCCTGAAAGCAGCACTCCGTGAAGATCCTGATATTATTCTGGTAGGTGAGATGAGGGATCACGAAACAATTGCACTTGCACTTACGGCAGCAGAAACCGGTCACTTAGTATTTGGAACACTCCACACTTCAAGTGCCTCCCAAACTATTGACCGTATCATCGACGTTTTCCCTGAAGGTCAACAACAACAAATTCGAGTTCAGCTTGCAAACTCACTGGTTGCAGTATTTTCTCAAACACTTTTGCAAAAATTGCAACCGGACGGAACTAAAAAAGGTCGTGTTATGGCTCAGGAAATCATGCTTGTAACTCCTGCTATAGCAAACCTTATTAGAGAAGCAAAAGCTGCTCAGATATATTCAACAATTCAAACCAGCCAGAATGTTGGTATGGAAACCCTTGAAATGTCTCTTTCTAAGTTATATAAGAATAAATTAATAACACTTGAAGATGCTATGGCTCGTTCTTCAAGACCTGATGAATTAAAAAGACAAATACAGGGTGCTTAATTTTATTCCGGAATTTGTTTGTGTTAGAATTTAATTAGAATAGAATTAAGAGGAAAAAATATGACACAACAAATTCAAGAAACCCTTTCACCGGGAGCACAAATAAGACAAACAAGAATTCAGAAACTGACTGACTTAGCAGATAAAGGTGTAAATCCGTACCCGTACGTTTTTGACAAAGATGCTAATGCTGCGGATTTGCAGGAAAAATATAAAGATTTACCGGCCGGCGAAGATACGGAAGATTTCTATTCTGTTGCCGGACGCATTATGGCAATACGTAATACCGGAATGTTTATTGATTTAATGGATTCATCCGGCAAGATTCAGGTATTTTCTCACAAAGAAAACCTTTCAGAAGACCAGATGAAAATACTTAAACTTCTTGACATAGGCGATATTGTAGGTTTCTATGGTTCTATAAGAAGAACTCCGCGCGGAGAACTCTCAATTAAATCCACAAAGTTAAAATTACTTTCAAAATCATTACTGCCGCTGCCGGAAAAATTTCATGGGCTTACGGATGTTGAAACAAGATACCGTCAACGTTATGTTGATATGATTATAAATGAAGATGTAAGAAAAACTTTTAGAACAAGAAGCTTAATTATTCAAAAAATCAGAGAATATTTAACATCTCAGGGATTTTTAGAGGTTGAAACACCTATGCTTCACCCTCAGGCCGGCGGAGCCAATGCAAGACCTTTTATTACACACCATAATACACTTGATATGGACATGTATTTGAGGATTGCACCGGAGCTTTACCTCAAACGGCTTATGGTTGGCGGACTTTCCGAAAAAATATTTGAAATTAACAGAAGCTTCAGAAATGAAGGTATTGATACCCGCCACAACCCTGAGTTCACAATGATGGAATTGTATCAGGCTTATGTAGACTATAATGAGATGATGGTGTTAACTGAAAACCTTGTTTCATCAATCGCACAGGAAGTTCTTGGGACAATGAAAATCCAATATGGCGAAAATGAAATTGATTTGACACCGCCATGGGACAGAAAAACAATGCTCGGCTCAATCAAAGAGACAACAGGCATTGATTTTAATACAATATATACTGTTGAAGACGCCAAAACAAAAGCAAAATCTGCCGGAGTTAACGCAGACGACTGTGACAACTGGGGACAGGTTGTAGAAAGAGTTTTTGAAGAAAAAATTGAACCAGGACTAATCCAGCCTGTTCATATAATTGATTATCCTCGTGACATATCACCGCTTGCGAAAGTGCATAGGGATAATGACCGTTTAACAGAACGTTTTGAAACAAGAATTAACGGCTGGGAAGTTGCAAATGCATTTTCAGAACTTACTGATCCAATAGATCAAAGAATGCGATTTGAAGCACAAATGCAGGCAAAAGCAGCAGGCGACGATGAGGCAATGCCTATTGACGAAGATTACATCTGCGCACTCGAACACGGAGTCCCTCCGATGGGCGGTTTAGGTATAGGCATCGACAGACTGATAATGCTTTTGACAAATTCACCTTCAATCAGGGATGTAATAGCCTTTCCTACATTGAAGAAAAAAGATAACTAAAAAAATGGCCACCTTATAATAAGGTCTAACATTAACAGGATATCACTTACTTGAACAATTATTGTCTTGTAAATGCTAATATCCGTCTTTGTCAAACGGTTGAGAACCGGCCAGACCGTATCTACTGCATAAATATTCCCTCCGTTTGTTATAAATATTTATTACATATTTTATCAAAGGTTTTAAGCTTTCTATTTTTATACTAAAATGACATTATGTATGAAAGTTATTCTGATATTTTAAAAACACTTGATAAAAACACACATCTGCGTTCAATAAAAAATTTTTCAAAAAAAGATGAAAAATACGTTTATTTTGGGGAGAAAAGGCTTTTAAATCTATCCTCAAACAATTATCTTGGATTTGCAGACAACCGGAGAATTACGGAAGAATTTATGAAAACCGTCGGCGGCAAATATTCATTCGGGAGTGCTTCAGCAAGACTTTTGACGGGTTCTTTGCCCGTATACAAGGAACTGGAAGAACTCCTGTCATACTTGTACAATAAAGAAGCCTCTCTTTTATATAATAGCGGATACCATGCCAATGTCGGAATTTCAAGTTCAATTGCACAAAAAGGTGATGTAATATTTTCTGATAAACTGAATCATGCCAGCATAATTGACGGAATGCAGCTTTCACAGGGTAAATTTTTCAGATACCGGCACAACGATATGGATAGCCTTGAAATTCTGCTTGCTAGAGAACGCAAACACTATAAAAATGCAATAATAATTACCGAAAGTGTTTTCAGTATGGATGGCGACATCGCAGATTTAAAAAAAATTATTGAATTAAAGAAAAAATATGATTGTATGCTTGCAGTCGATGAAGCACACGCATTTGGGGTCTTTGGCGAAAAGGGCCTCGGAATTGCAGAAGTTCTTGGTGTTATTAATGATATTGATTTATTAATAGGAACTTTCGGAAAAGCTATAGGCTCTATGGGGGCATTTGTTACAGGAAATAAAACTCTGGTTGATTTTTTGATTAACAAATCGCGTTCGTTTATATTCTCGACAGCAATACCACCCATAAATACAGCTTTTACAAAATGGATTATTGAAAATAAACTCCCGAATACATATGAGAAACGTACTACTATGCTTAAACTTGCACAAAAAATGGGGAGTGAAAGCCACATAATCCCGCATATTATCGGCGATAATAAAAAAACTGTTGAAATGTGTGAATTACTTTACCAGAATGGCTATTTCACATTACCGATAAGACCGCCAACTGTCCCTGAAGGAACTTCAAGGATTAGACTCTCTTTGACTACAGAAATTACTGAAAAGGATTTGGAAACTCTATGGAATTTGCTTGGCTTAACAGACAAAACAATAACAAATTAATAGTATTTTTCGGAGGTTGGAGCTTTGATAATCATCCTTTTGAATGCTTAAACCCGACGGATTACGATATAATAATGCTCTATAACTACAGTAATTTGGATTTTCCTGATTTTTCGAAAAACTACAGGCAAAAAATACTTATTGCCTGGTCAATGGGAGTTTTTACCGCATATCTTTTAAAAGATATGTTTTTGGAATTTGACAAAAAAATCGCTATAAACGGTACCCCGTACCCTATAGACAATGAATACGGAATCCCCGCAAGAACATTTGATCTAACCTTGAAATACGCAGATACGGGACTTAAAGGAAAATTCTATGAAAATGTATTCTCTGACAATTTGCTTTTAGAAAAATACCTACAAAATCCTGTACAAAGATCCGTTGAAAACCGTATAAATGAATTGATTTCATTGCATAATCTTATCAAAAACACTAAAATTTCGTATGACAACAGTTTCTATGACAAAGCAATTGTTGGCAGCTCAGATAAGATTATTCCAACAAAAAACCAGCTAAATATGTGGGGAGATTTAGCAAAAATAATTGATTGCGGACATTTTCCGTTTTATAATTTTAAAAGCTGGGACGAAATATGCAAACTTTAAATAGCAAATCAATAAAAAAACAATTTGAAAAAAGTCTGGATAAATATGATGAAAATGCAATTGTCCAGAAAAATTTAGCGCATAAACTTGCATCCCAAACCGCAAAAATCCGAACAAACTATAATATAATTCTGGAATTAGGTGCAGGAACCGGACTTTTAACCAAACAGATTAATTCTCAAATGACTTTTAAGGAGTTTTATGCCAATGACTTGGTTGAAAAGTCCAAAAACTATATTGCTAAAATAATTCCCGAAAATAAATTTATAACCGGTAATGCCATGAGGATAAAACCGCCCGCAAAAACCGATTTAATCATTTCAAATGCCGTTTTTCAATGGTTTTACGATTTACCGCAAATCGTAGACTATTATAAAAAGTTTCTGAATCAAGAAGGAATCCTCGCTTTTTCAACCTTTGGAAAAGAAAACTTTTACGAGCTGAAGGAAATATCCGGCCTGACACTTAACTATCTGTCAAAAGATGAAATAATAAAAATTCTTGAGCCGGATTTTGAAATATTATATGCAGAAGATGAACTTCAGGTTATGGATTTTGAAAGTCCGCTCGCAATTTTGAAGCACATGAAAAATACCGGCGTAAATTCCCTAAATAAATGGACAATCAAAGAAGTAAAAACTTTCTGCGAAAATTATCTGGAAAAGTTTGCCTCTCCTCATTTGACATACAACCCTGTTATCATTATTGCAAAGATAAAATCCTAATTAAAATAATAATTTTTGAAAATACATCCCAACAAGTATTCCAAATTGTAAAAAAAAATATTATAATCTTTACATAAAAACATGTTTATTATTAAAATAAGTTATAGAAGGGAATCCTGTATTGCTAAATAATTTCGAAAATTTTGATAATTCTGAAACATCCGTAAGAAAATCCTCCCTTATTCAAGAAAGAGTAGGCCTTGTATCAACGCACATGTACAAGCAGTTTTTGGATTATCAACACGCAACTGTGAATACAAACGAAATATTTGTAAGGATGATTGATAACCTTCAGGCTGTATCAGAAACCCTTAAACAATCCTTTTCCTCAAGAGGAATAACGACCCAAAATATATATGTAGATACCGATGCACAGAAATCTGTTGCTATAATTAATATCCTATGGCATAAAATAAGCTTTACCACCCGCTGCAATCATCAGCCGCAGGCTCTTTACAGAGAAAATGGCGAGCACCTGTTCTCCGGCCGTATTATGGCAGTTAAGGGTAATTATAATGAGATTATGCAGGGGGTTAAAAACCATGATGACGAAATGGGGAGACTGCTTGAACACGAAGTGGCATCACTATATATCCCTGCTGAAACAAATCAAAATACTATTTTGAAAATAAAACATTTATCTAATAGAGAGTTTTATCTTAATCAGCTTGATGCTCCGCGTGAATTCGTCTTAAAGGTTGTAGAAACCATATGCGGCGGAGGTTTTTATCATGAAGAAGGTGCACGAAAACAATTTAATATTTGACATTTAAAAAAAAATGACTAATATATATGTATAGGTGTATATGCGTTTAATAGAAAAATTAAAAGAGTTTGAAAATCAATATATGTTTATTAGATGGGCTACTGGGGGAGAGTATGGCAAGCTTACCTATGCCGGTGAAGATTTTATAGAATTTGACGTTATTGATGTCGATACTATGGAGTACAGCGAAACCATCTTGATTCACAGTCCGCTTATACTTGAGGTTTGCATTGGCGGTGCGGATGTCGCTAGAATTCTGGCAGAAATTTCTTCAAAAATTTCTCTGGAATAATACCCTCTCATTCATCTTGCCGGTAACTATCAATAATAGGCTCTCGATATTTTCGTGCTATTATTCCGCTCCTTCCGGGAAACAGAAAAAAAAAGTCACATCGTCGTGACTTTGAACAATAATCTTGGGAGGAGATTTGGGGATAGTTGTACATGCATGATAAT
>CAYYAG010000019.1:0-32534 GCA_964470005.1 uncultured Muribaculaceae bacterium | reverse complement strand
AATGTATTATGTATACAGTAAAAGAAGTTTCCGAGAAAATGGATGTTTCAGAACACACCTTGAGATTTTGGGCAAAAAGCGGTTTTTTCCCTTTTGTTCAACGCGACAAAAATAATATTAGACAATTTTCTGAAAATGATTTAAGCTGGGTAAAAATAGTAAAATGCCTAAGAGCAGTCGGAACAAACAACAAATCAATCAAACGTTATATTGATTTGTGCATTATAGGGGATTCAACAATTCCTGAACGCTATGAGATTATAAGGGAAACAAAAGAACGAACTTTGCAGCAAATAAATGAATTGAATCAGCAGCTTAGTTTACTTGAATTTAAAGAAAAGTACTACCAGAATGTAATCAAAAATGGTCTGAACGATGTCTGGAATCCGATGAATAAATTATAGGCTTTCCTTCTTGACTGATAGCAACTATCAAATATTACAATAATAAAGTACAAATATTGGAGATATATATGAAAAAAACACTATCTATTTTAGGCGCATTTTTATGTATTGGAGGCACAATGGTTATGGCACAAGATTTTGAACAACCGTTTAAACAAGGAGATATTAATCCTTACAACAAATTTTTTACAGGAACAACATATCTTAATATGCTTGTCACAAGAGATGATGTATGGAATTCATCAATAGGTAACGTAACTTTTGAACCCGGTGCAAGAACGAATTGGCACAAACATTCCGGCGGTCAAATTCTTCTTGTCACATCAGGTGAAGGTCGCTATCAGGAAAAAAATAAAGAAATCCAAATTCTTAAACAAGGTGATGTGGTCAAAATTCCGCCTAACGTTGAACATTGGCATGGCGCAGCACCTGACAGCTACTTTGCTCATATATCAATCGAGCCCAATATTCCAAATAACGAAACAACCTGGCTTGATCCGGTAACTGATGAACAGTTTAAATAAAACGGTGCTAACAGCACCGTTTTTTCTATATAAAAAAGGAGACCAAATTATAATATTTTTGGAAAAAGCCTGCCTGTATTTTTCCTATATTCAAGATATTCATTACCAAATTCATTAATTATCATTTTTTCTTCCTTAAACACTCTGGTAAAGTACATACCCCCCAAGTTACAATCCCAAAAACCAAAACAAACCAGTTTGACGCAACAAGTCCCTGCAATATAACCCATAACCATGACTGTGTGTACATAGGATGTCTTATGTATTTATATACCCCTGTTTTAATAATTTTTTGATTTTCACAAATATCCAGAACCGGCGACCAGTTATTGCTAAGCTCTTTATGCACATAATAAAAAAGCACTGCATTTAATAACAAGCGCAGAGATGCAACAACCCTCCCCACAATGGAAGATGCATTTCATATCTTTCAAAAATACCGCTAAAAACATAAATAAACGGAACTAAACACATTCCAAGCCATGCTATGAAAACCTTTGTCATCTCAAACCCAGCATTCACAGATTTATTGTTGCGATTTCTTTTGCAGATTTTCCTAAAAGGAAGCCGGATAAGTCCGCAAATAATAATAAATAAAAATAGTATTGTTTAAAAAACAAAGCTTTCCAATTTATATTTCCTCAAGTTAGCCCAATCTAACTTTATTATATATTTTCGGAAAGCTTTGTCAAGTATATCAAATCTGTTTAAAATTAAAGCATTGTTTTTCTTAATTCATCAGCAGATTTAGGGCTCAGGTAAGCCGGCGGAACATCAAATGCTGTTTTGCAACCGGTTTGACCTTCGTTATACATTCTAAGTGCAGCTCTTGCAAATGCAACGAGTACACTTGATGTAAAGCCAGGATTAGAATCAAGCTTCAGGCTGTACTCAATAATATGTTTTTCTTCTTTATTAAACCCTGTAACACCGCTTCTGAGTACAAATCCACCGTGGGGGATTCCACTGTGATTTTTCTTTAATTCTTCTTCGGAAATAAAATGTACTGTAGTGTCATAATCTGAGAAGTAATTAGGCATAGTCACAATATCATGCTCAACCTGTTTGGGATCAGCACCTTCCTCCAAGACTACAAAGCACTCTCTTGTATGTTTTTCACGTGTAGTGAGAACAGGGTTTTCTCCATTTTTAACAGATTGAAGTGCTTTTTCAACAGGTACTGTATACTGTTTAGCATCTTTAACACCTTTAACTCGTCTGATAGCATCAGAGTGGCCTTGGCTTACACCTCTACCCCAGAAAGTGTAATCATTGCCTTCCGGAAGAATTGCATTTGCATACATTCTATTCAAAGAGAACAAGCCCGGATCCCAGCCGACAGAAATAATTGCAACTTTTCCACCTTCTTTTGCAGACTTGTCTACATTTTCAAAATGTACAGGAATATTTGCGTGAGTATCAAAACTATCAATACAATTGAACATTTTTGCATATTTAGGAGTCTGCTCGGGCAAATCAGTTGCACTGCCTCCGCAAAGAATCAAAACATCAATTTTGTCTTTCCAGCTTTCAATTTCATCCACGCTTAAAACTTTTGCTGATTCAGTTTGAATTTTAACTGTTTCAGGATTTCTGCGTGTAAACACTGCAACAAGCTCCGTATCAGGATTTTGTCTAACAGCAGCTTCAACTCCACGACCGAGATTTCCATAACCTAAAATACCAATTCTCATAGCTGCACCTCACTTTTTTAATTGTGTAAATAACACTTAAAATATAGCACAAAAGTGAGATATTAATCAAAAATATTAAGAAACATTATTCCTCAATTAAAACATTATCTTGAACAGAAGCAAAAATACCTAATATATGTTGTTCCTCACCTGTAAACGGAGTATTTGTCACATATTTCTTCTCTCCGCCATTTACAAACACACTATTAATAGCTTCATTTGCCCTTGCAGCTTGAGTCTTGGAAACTTCACTCGTACCAACCATTTTACCGATATTATTAACGTTAAACTCCATAGGGGCTTCCTTTCAACTTACAACCAATATAACGGATGATAGAGTAAAAAACTTTAATCTCTTTATACAAATTATTAACTAATGTTTACAATTAATTGCAAGGGAAATGCTTTAAATGTAATATAGATAATGTTACAGGGTTATATAGGAGTGGAATTATATGAAAAAGAGATTAAAAGGTTTATTTGCGGTAATAGCCGCAGCATTAACTATTACTGCAGCAAATGCATTTCCTGATGTTGCGGATGGTTACTGGGCTGCACCGCAGATTAAGGAATTATCCGAGCAAGGAATAATTGTAGGTTACCCTGACGGAACATTTAAACCTGACGACAATGTTACTCGTTCTGAATTTGCTTCAATGGCGATAAAAGCACTCGGGCAGCAGAATACAAAAGTTGTGCAACAGGTTAAGTTTTCAGATATCAAGAAAGATTACTGGGCATATGATGCAATTCAAAAGGCAATATATTTTGACCTTGTGTCCGTACCTAAAGAAGGTGACTTATTCAGACCGGACGATTCCGTATCAAGGGCAGAATCCCTATCCGTTGCAGTGAATGCACTTACAACCGAGCAAATAAGTGTACAAAAAGCAAAAGAAGTTCTTGAAAAAGTCTATATAGATACACACACTATTCCGGAATGGTTTTTGATTCCTGCCGGCAAGGCTGAAATTTTGGGCATGGTAGTCATTATGCCGACGGCAAACAAAGCTAAAATGGAAGCCGAAAGACCTGCAACACGTGCAGAGGTGGCCGCTATATTATTCAATATGATGGAGCAGGCCAAATTAAATCCAAATGCAAAATTAGCAGAAGCAATGAAGAAAAAAACCGGCGATGGATTTGTAATTGAGAATGCAACAGTTCAAGGAAGTATCGGAACAATCCCGGCAGGCACTATTGTACCTGTGGAACTTACTAAATATATCAGCTCACAATCATCCGAACCTGGTGATTTATTTGTTGGTTTTGCAGCCCAAAATTACGTCACTAAAGAAAAATTCATTCTTGTAAGCAAAGGGGCAACACTAAAAGGTCAGCTAACTGATGTAAGACCGGGAAGATGGTTTGTAAGAAACGGTGTACTTGTTCTGGACAACTCACTAATCACCACAGACAATGATCAGACAACTAACTTTAGCGCAGTTGCTAATATTACAAAAGACAGAAATTGGTTTATGAAGTTTGTCAGATTCTGTTTTAAAGGTGAAACTCTCGAAGTTCCTGCTCAGGGAATGGTTAATATGAAACTTTTACAGCCAGTTACTGTAGATTTGACTAACGGATGGATAATTGAATAAAAAAAGAGCCTCAAAAGAGGCTCTTTTTTGTTTTTTTATATTACGGCCATCTAACATTTATCTTTAATAAAACCTATTTGTACAATATCTTTGCCAAATTTAGCTTCCAATTTATCAAAACAATTTGAAAGTTTATCCTTTTTTGAGGACAAGGCTTCTTCGGAGAATAAAAACAGTTGTTCTTCACTATTACAACGTAAGTTATCAAGAACTATGCCCGTACTGCGGTAAGTGACAGACGGAGAATATATTTTTTCCAGCAACGAAAAGGCTATATCCGAAATTTCCAGTTCAAATGAAGTCGGAACCGAAAGAGTTTTTTTGTCATAAAAAACTTTGAAGTCTTTTGTTCTAAGCATTATGCCGATTGTTTGCGCCTTGCAATCTATTTTCCTTAATTTTCGGCACGCAGAATGAATATGATAATTTAACTGATTTTTTATAAAGTCCAAATCCGAAGTAAAAATACCAAACGCGCCTGTTTTTTGAATAGATTTTGGCAATTTTTCCTCATTAACAACCGGAGATACAATTTCCCCGAGTAATTCATGCTTCATTTCAAGAGCATGTATGCCTACTTTTTTATCAAGCCAAACATCATCTTTTGCAACGAGATCAGCAGCTGATAGTATGCCCGACTTTTTAAACAGCAGTGTCAAATTCCTTCCTATACCCCAAATTTCTTCAATTTTAGTATTCTTAAGCTCTGAGTTTATTTTATTATCAGCGATTAAATAAACACCTGTATCAGACTCTTTTGCTTTGTCTGAGGCAAGCTTTGCAAGCGTTTTTGTGGAGCTTACCCCTATTGACACAGGAATATCAATTTTTTCCTTTATTTGTTCACGAATAAATTGAGCGAGTTCAAAGTAATCCTTTTTATAAAGCCTCTCAAGCCCGGTAAGCTCAATAAATGCCTCATCAACAGAATAGACCTGAACATTAGGACTAATCTCCCGTAAAACATTCATAACCTGTTCTGATATTTCACCATACAAATCATGATGACAGGAAACATATACAGCCTCAGGAAACTCGTTTTTAGCTAAAAAATACGGCTGTCCCATTCTGACGCCCATTTTTTTAGCCTCTTTAGAACGCGAAATTACGCATCCGTCTTTGTTGGAAAGTACACATACCGGTTTTCCTTTTAACTCCGGATTAACCTTCTGTTCACAGGACACAAAAAAAGAATCACAATCTACTAATGCTATTACCTTCATAATAAAATTATACACCTAATCAATAATAATTTCTTTTTCATGAGAATAAGTAACATAACCCAAGTTAGCCTTCGGCGGCTTTTTAAGGTATTTAGCGTAAGTATAAATTACACCGATTTTAGAGGATTTCGCACCGCTTGAATGTTCTTTTGCCAGCCTTGCACATTTCAAGATTAATTCATCAGGCTTTTTATCGGAGCGTAATAACACATGGGCTCCCGCACAGTCGCGTGTGTGAAACCACATATCATTATCTTTTGCAAGTTTTGACACTATGTAATCATTCTGTTTATTATTCTTTCCGATAAAAATCGTATACTCATCTGTTTTAAGTTCTTCCGGAATAAATGAATATTTTTTACTCTCGCGAATCGTGGTATCGGGCTCGACTTCTGAGGTTATTTCAAATAAATCATCAATATTATTTGCTGTTTCTATGGAATACAAAAGCTGTTCCAGATATTTCTTTTCCGCATTCAGTTCTTTCTCAAACTCCGAAAGCTTTAAATTCGCAGTTTTCGCTTTATTATAAAGTTTGTAAAATCTGTTTGCATTATCTTTTAGGTTTTTTGTTTCATCCAGCTTAATAGAAATATTTTCATTATTTTCATAATCAAAGACGTTTATAACTGGTGAAAAATCTGAATTGTTATAAATATTAGCCATAATCAAATCGCCATATAGCCTGTAGTTATCAGCTTTATCAGAGACCGCCAGCTGTTTTACAATTTTATCAAGAGAGTTTTTAGTTTTTTTTAAACGCCTTGAAGCAATTTGCAAATATTTTTCCTGTAGTTTCTTAAACTTATCCTGATATATACAATCTGCAAAGTAAGTATCAATATTATCATTTATATCCCCTGTCAATTTTGATAGAGAATCCTCATTAGCATACCAAAAAGTATTATGAAGCGGAGGGTAAATATAAGGAAGTCCGCCCGCCATTTCTCGTTCACGACTTTTTTCAGCACCTACATTATGGGCGCAACCTATAATCATATTAGTATCGTAGTTATACAAAATAACATTTGAGTGTTTTCCCATTAATTCTACGGCCAAACACAAATAAATTTTTTCAGACAACTCATTATAAGTTTCTATATAAAACTCCACAATTCTTTCATATTCAGGTTGATTAACTCTGGCAAGCCGCGAACTTTCTAGGTATTTTCGCAACTGCATACAAAACATTGGAGGCTTTTGTGGAATCTCAATTAAACGTTTTTCCTCATTCAATTTATTCATAAAACAAATATGAAAAAATTGAGGATCTATATTTATGTAAAGTTTTTTTGTTTCTGCACGGTTACGTAAAGTGAAAATAAATTCACGGCGTGTTGGCTGTTGAATCTTTTGAATTCTGGCACCTGTCAAAAATTCTTTATTTTTCTCTAACCAGAGTTTTAAAGTAACACTGTCAATCATAAATACATTCTACTACAAACTATAGTAATTTAAATCCTGTCGTTGCCCTGTATAGCTTATTAAAAAAGCCCCGGAAATATTTAGTGTCTAACCCAATTATATATTGACCAAACTGCTGAATAATGTTAGAATTATTCAAAAGGAGAATTGCATGGCTGAATGGCAAATTTTAGCAGGGCTTGGTCTTATTTTTTTGATACTTGAAATGACAGTATCCGGCATGTTCTTTTTGAATTTTGCCGTAGGTGCTTTTCTAACAGCAATCTGCGCAATATATATAGTAAACTGGTATGCGTTGATATTAATCTTTGTCGGGATTTCAATGCTTTCCCTGACATTTTTACGTCCGATGCTGATGAAAAAACCAAATAAAAACCAGGAAACAGGTATTTCTGCAAAATATATAGGTAAAACAGCTAAAGTTGTTGAAACAATAACTCCACAGAGCGGGGTTATATCAATATACGACGAACGCTGGGATGCACGTGCCGATCATGAAATTCCGCAAGGTTCCGAAGTGGTTATAGAACGGAACGAGAGCTTAATTATGTACGTTAAAGAAAGGGAATAAAATGAGTGTATTTTTATTAATTTTAATTGTCGCAGCAGTAATTTTTGTTGCAAAAGGCGTCGTAATTGTTCAGCAGGCAGAAGTTGTAATTGTTGAACGCCTCGGGAAATATGACAGAACACTTGAATCCGGTTTGAATTATATAATTCCTATTCTGGAAGCCCCGAGAGGGATTGCCTGGAAAGTAACACAAAAAGGCTATGACGGCACAAGCTATTCATATATAAAAGAAAGAACAAAAATTGATTTACGAGAATCAGTTTATGACTTTCCGCGTCAAGCAGTAATTACAAAGGATAACGTTTCAATCAGCATTAACGCCCTTTTATATTTCCAAATTGTAGACCCTAAAAGCGCAGTTTATGAAATTCAAAACCTGCCTGATGCAATTGAAAAATTAACACAAACCACCTTACGAAACCTTGTCGGTCAGCTTGATTTGGATGAAACACTCGTATCAAGAGATAAAATTAACAGTGAATTAAGAGCCATCTTGGATGAAGCAACAAATAAATGGGGTGTAAAGGTTAATCGTGTAGAACTTCAGGATATTATTCCTCCGTCAGATATTCAATCCGCAATGGAAAAACAAATGAAGGCGGAAAGAGATCGCCGCGCGACAATTCTGGAGGCCGAAGGCTTGAAAAAATCTGCTATTCTTAAAGCCGAAGGACAAAAAGAAGCCGCTATAAATCAGGCAGAAGGTGAAAAACAGGCTGCAATTCTTAAAGCCGAAGGTATAGCACAGGCTCGTGTTATTGAAGCTGACGCTGAAAAAGAAGCTATCGGAAGAATTGTTGCTGCTCTCGCGGATAAAGGAAAGCCCGATCAGTATCTGGTGGCTATGAAATATCTTGAAACAATGCAGGCTATTACAAGCGGTGAAAATAATAAAATCGTTTATATGCCTTATGAGGCAACAGGTATTCTATCCTCAGTCGACGGAATTAAAGAGATGTTTAAAGGCACACCCGCTAAATAATAGTTTTATGTAAAACAAAATTCACAAAACGCTATAATTTATTAATTAATTATAGCGTTTTTTTTATGTTTTTGGTAATATTTCTGGTAGAGATTTACTAGGAGAGGAAAATAATGATTAAGACAAAAATGAAAGACCATAATTGCGGAGAGCTTAACCTGAACAATATTGGAGAAGAAATTACACTATCCGGCTGGGTAGCCACAATCCGTGATTTGGGCGGAATTTTGTTCATTGAATTAAGAGATCGTTCAGGATTTTTTCAATTAGTTGCAAACCCGCAGATTAATCCCCAGGTTCATAAAGCATTTGAAAAAGTAAGAAGTGAATATGTTATTACCGTAAAAGGCAAAGTTACAAGACGTCCTGAAGAAACTTATAACGAGAAACACCCCACCGGACAGGTTGAAATGTACCCGGAAACAATAGAAATATTATCCGAAGCCAAAACACTTCCCTTTGTTTTGGAGGATGAAAACGTATCGGAAGATGTACGCTTGAAATATAGATATCTTGATATAAGACGTGATTTTATGAAATCAAAACTGGTATTGCGCCACAATATTGTACAGGCCGTAAGAAATTACCTGAATAGTCTTGACTTTCTTGAAGTAGAAACACCAATTTTAATTAAAACAACTCCGGAAGGGGCAAGGGATTATCTTGTACCTTCAAGAGTTCAGGAAGGTAAATTCTATGCACTTCCGCAATCTCCGCAAATCTTTAAACAATTATTAATGGTTGGAGGGCTTGAAAGATATTACCAGATTGCGAAATGTTTCCGTGATGAAGACTTACGGGCAGACAGACAGCCTGAATTCACACAAATTGACCTTGAAATGTCATTTGTTGAACAGCAAGATGTAATTAAGGTTGTTGAAGGACTTCTGGTTGATGCCTTCAAGGCTGCCGGAGTTGATATAAAACCGCCTTTTATACAAATTTCATGGCAGGAAGCAATGGATAGATTCGGTTCAGATAAACCGGATACCCGTTTTGGACTTGAGCTGTTTGATATAGGCGATATTATTCTACAATCGAATTTTGATATTGTTAAAAATACGCTTCTTAACGGTGGAATTGTACGAGGAATAAGAATCCCCGGCGGTGCTAAGTTCTCAAGAAAAGATATTGATGACATAACAAAACTTGCGGTTTCCTTCGGTGCAAAAGCACTTGCAAATATTATCTATTTGGAAGACGGAACTGCAAAATCTCCTGTATTGAAATTTGTAACAGAAGAACAGGCAAAACAAATCCAAAACAGGGCAGGAGCCGAGGCCGGAGATATTATATTCTTTGTGGCTGATAAACCTAAACTTGTTTATGACATTATGGGAAGGTTAAGGTTACATTTCGGCAAATCCCTCAATCTTATTGATGATTCTAAACATAATTTGCTCTGGGTTGTGGACTTCCCGATGTTTGAATGGAGTGATGAAGAAAACAGATATATGGCTATGCACCACCCGTTTACGTCACCATGCCTTGAAGATTTAGACAAATTAAACAGCGGAGATTTAGGTAATGTTAAATCTATTGCATATGATATTGTATACAATGGAACTGAACTCGGCGGCGGCAGCGTAAGAATTCACTCATCTGAAGTTCAAAAAGCAATTTTCAAAGCTCTTGGATTAACCGAAGATGAAGCAAAAGAAAAATTTGGGTTTATGGTAAATGCGCTGCAGTATGGCACACCTCCGCATGCAGGCCTTGCAATCGGTTTAGACAGACTTGTTGCACTTCTTGCGAGAACAGATTCAATACGTGATGTTATTGCTTTTCCCAAAAATTCAGGGGCAAAAGATCTCATGAGTGATGCCCCGGGTGAAGCTTCTCTACAACAATTAAGAGAATTACATCTAAAAAGTACTGTTCAAAACAAATAAGACTCTATGCTATATAGCCAAGTTTTTTTTGCAGCTTCGGAGATGCCATATGCATATTATAGCGTTTTAAAGCAGTGCGCATAAATTCCTGGCGAAAATTTTCACAGCCTTCATCCATAACAAGACTATGATACTTACCATGCAAGAAATAAGCTGTTCCGCCAACTTCACGGCCGCAATCTAAGATTGTTTCAACATGCATAATATCTTTACAATCAAATAAATCTTCTGGTGTTTTCTTATAAATATAATTCATCATTGACGAAAAATTCCTTGTCAGATGTGCCTTAAATGTAGGTTGCTGTGCTTTGTAATTAAAGCCTGCAGGCTGAATTGCTAACATTATCTTCTCCTTTAATAGAAAGTATAAGTCACCTAAAAATATTTTTTGCCAGTATGTAAAGCTTTATTAATTTGTATTATAATAAATTTATGCAGGTATTTTATCAATTAAATAAGAATAAGCATTTAGCACTTGCACTTGGATATTTTGACGGGGTACATCTCGGGCACCAGAAGGTTATAAAATCCGCGGTTGACTATGCAAGACAAAACGGTAAAAAATCCGCAGTTATTACATTTAAAGATCATCCTTGCTGCTATTTTTATGGAGTATGCCCTAAATATATTCTGACAAGAAAACAACGAGAGGATGCTATTTCTAAACTTGGAATTGATTATCTGTATGAATTAGATTTCAATGAAAACCTCTGCCAACTTACAGCAAAGGAATATTTAGAAAACATTTTGGTAAAATATTTTGAACCTGTGTCTATATCAACAGGTTTTAATCATAATTTTGGGGCTAATAAATCAGGTAACGCTGAATTTTTACAAAAAAATCAAGAAAAATTCAACTACAAATACTTTGAAATACCGCCACAAAAAATCAATTCAGATATTATAAACAGCACATCAATAAGGAAATTCCTACAACAGGGCGAAATTTCAAATGCAAATGATATGCTTGGATATCATTTCTTTATAGAAGGGGAAGTTATTGAAGGTCAAAGACTTGGCAGAAAACTGGGCTTTAGAACCGCAAATTTAATCTATCCAAAAGAACTTGTTGAAATTCCATTCGGAGTATATGAAGTCCAAACAAGTTACGGCAAAGGCATAGCAAATTTTGGTATAAGACCCACGATAAGCAATACAAATACTGCCATTTGCGAAACACATATTTTAAATTTTGACAAAAATATTTATGGCGAAATAATAAAAGTTGAATTTATTAAAATGCTCCGCAAAGAACAAAAATTCAACTCTGTTGAAGAACTTAAAAAACAAATTTCAGACGATATTTCTAAAATTTTATAGGATACAAATCCGGTATTTGCCAGCCATTACGCTTTATAGCTTCTGCACACGTTACCCCGCGACTTGTATTCTTTTCAATTCTTCTATTTCCTTCCTCCTTTTGCCTTATGATATCCTATTTGTATATTTTAATAAATAACTTACTAAGTTGTCATTTTTTCTCGTTTTATTTTATAAGTGCTTGCACTGATTTAAAATCCGGATGTTTTGAGGTTTTCAACCATTCAAATAAAACAATTTCAGAACAAGAAACTTTTGCCCCATTTTGTCTGATAAGGTCGACACCTGACTTAAATTCATGTTTATTTCTGCTTGCAGAGGCATCTTTTACAAAGCAAACTTCATAACCTTTTTCTAACAAATCACATATTGTTTGGTATACACATATATGGGCTTCAATTCCACAGATTACAACTTGTTTTTTGCCTAAATCCCGTAATGCTTCAGAAAATTCAGGAGTCAAAAACGCAGAGAAAGATGTTTTTTCTATAAATCGGGTATCCTCAGCCAGACACCCTTTCAATTCTGTAACAGTTTCACCCAGCCCCTTAGGGTACTGTTCGGTGACTAAAACCGGAATACCCAGAATTTTAGCTGCCTGTGCCAATTTACATGAACTCTCAACCGGCGAGTACTTGCCCGTTGCATTTACAAGCTTTTCTTGAATATCAATTATTACAACCACGCTATCTTCAATATTTAACATAATCCTAATCCTTTAATGACTTTTTAAACTCTTTTATGAAATCTTCTATAATTTTTGCCAAACTTTTTTGAGTTACTTCACTCAAATTTAAACTTATTTCCTGATTTTCCGGAGAATCAAGCCCTTCATGAGTTATATATATCATGATTTTAGCAAAACCTGGATATGTAATCTTTAGCCGGCTCTCCCTATCATCACATTTTAGCTGAAAAACACTCTGCAATTCATCTGAATACTGTTCAATTTTAGTATTAAAAAGCTTTTCTTCATAAGACTTTTGTAGCCGAAAAAATACAGGTGCTATAACTTTTTCTAACTTATTGTTGTATGCATTTTTAAATATCTTAAAGTTTTTATTATCTTTTTCATCATCATCAAGCCACTGGTCAAGAGTCTTAACATGTTCTTCCAAAAATACGGCCGTTTCATTTGTCTGGCATGCCTCGGAAAGCGCAGCAAAAGCTTCCTTTTCCAATCTTTCGAAACTTTTATCCTCAATCCTGCATATGCCTGCCCTTACAATTAGCCTTGCACCAAGAATATCTTGTACTTTATTTACAACAGAAAAAGCTCCAAGTTTATCAACATTTGGAAGTATCATATAAAACTTTCCGCCTCGTGCGATAGCTACAATATCATCGCACCTTACAGACCTCTTAATTGCATTTGAGAATTTATCAGCGGAAAAACGAGTCTTACAATCTTCATCCAATACCATTACTATAAACATACCATTTCGTACATGCCGGTCTTTAATAAGTTCCGACAATAACGCTCTGCTATATTTATATTTATAAAAACCTGTTTCATCATCAACGACGCAAAGTCCCTCAAGTAACGCTCTATCACGGGCATGGCGCACCTTTAAAGACCTTAACTTAAAACAGTTTATTGTTCTGATAAGCATTTCATAAGAATCTGAGTTGACGGAAAAATAATCTGATACACCTGAATCATAAGCTTGTAATATAAAATCCTGATCATATTCATTAACAAGAAGAATAATCTCATAATCCGGAGATTTTATATTACGGATAAAATTTATTGTCTTTTCCCTATCGAAATATTCATGAACAATAACAATCGAAACGTTCGGAGTCTCTAACAATCTTTTAGCTATCTTGTAATCAGCTACAGCTATACTGTCGCTTTCCCTCAACAGTACAAGTTTAGAAAGTACGATTTCTGCAACAGCTTCATCATCAGTTATCAACAATATATTGTCATCAATCATCCCTATACCTGCAAATGCTTTTTAATACACAAGAAACTTCCGCCTGCACCAAACAAAATCCCCATAGCAAACATTGTAATCACAACAATGTTCTGTGCATATAACGGTGAAGGTATCATAAAAAACTGATGCATGTGGTTCAACCCGTTCTGAACAACATTCAAAGGGAAAAGCGCAATCACAGAACCGCTAAATCCGTAAAATGCCCCCTGAATTATTAATGGGAATCTTATATACCAGTTGCTCACTCCCATAAGACGCATAATCTCAATTTCATCTTTACGGGACTGGATTACAAGCTGAATAGTATTATTAATAATTGTTATAGTAAGTATTGCCATGATAATTATTACAACTACCGTAATTGAGTTGACTACTTTATTCAGTGTCTCAATTTTTTGAACAAGATCCTGGGCATAACTCATATCTTCAACTATTGACAATCCTTTAACATCATTAAACACCTTATCAATATTTTCAGGCTTATCAACCTTAACATGCAAAGTATCCGGCAGAGGGTTTTCAATATCAGGAAGCCCCATTTCGCGCTTTAAATTAACCCATGATACATCCTTTGATATTACTCTGACCGCTTCAACATGCTCAAAATCCCTTATACGTTTTTTTGCAGCATTTGTGTCTGCGCCATGTTTTAAATATACAGAAATCTCCAGAACATTTCCCAATTCATGCGCAAAAGTTGAAACCGTCAACGCGGTTCTGAAGAATGCGCCGAATATTGTAAGAATAGCCGCCATTGTTGTTATAATAACCAAATTAACAATGCCGGTTCTTCTTATGTCGTTAAATGTTTCCATAGATATACGATATAATATTCTTAATTCACATAACCAGTCTTTAGGGATATGTTTTTTTACCTTTTTCTTAATTTGCATTTTCTGACTACTCATAAGTACCTGCCTGAATATCTCTCACAACTTCGCCATTATCAAGCGTAATTACACGTTTTCTAAAGTAATCTACCATAGCATTATCATGGGTAGATACAATTACAGTGATTCCCCGCTGGTTAATCTGATCCAGAATTTGCATAATCTCCATAGAATTCTTCGGATCAAGATTGCCAGTAGGTTCATCCGCAATAAGAAGCGGAGGCCCGTTTACAATAGCACGTGCAATACCAACCCTTTGCTGTTCACCGCCGGAAAGCTCGGATGGTTTTGCATGTTTTTTATCATACAGCCCGACAATTTTCAAAGCTCCTGAAACCCTTGCATTAATCTCTCTTGAGCTAATACCGAGTGTACGGATAACATATGCAACATTATCGAATACAGTATGATTCTGCAACAACTTGTAATCCTGAAACACAATTCCCATACAGCGTCTAAGATTTGGCACCCTATCATTTGAGAGGTTAGCAACATTTATCCCGCCAATCGTAACCGTACCGCTTGTCGGTTTTTCTTCACTGTATAATAGTTTCATTAATGTGGATTTACCGGCACCGGAGGCACCTACAATAAATACAAACTCTCCGGATAATATATCCAGATTTACATTTTTCAATGCATAGTGATCATTATCATATTTTTTAGTAACCGAACGAAACTGTATCATTATTTTTCATCCCTTAATTTTGCTTTAATCCTTTTTGCAAGTGTTTCAGAAGTGAGCCCGTAATATTCAAGCAGCTCGGCAGCCTCACCGCTTTGCCCGAACTCATCATGAATACCTATTCTATATACCTTAGCCGGATAGCTGCCGCATAATGCTTCACAAACCGCAGACCCCAGTCCGCCTATTACAGAATGGTTTTCAACAGTAATCGCAAAATTTGTCTTCTTCACACTGCTAACTATAGTATCAATATCCAGAGGTTTTACAACCGGTACATGAACAACTTCTGCTGATATTCCCATATTTTTCAGAATCTCGGCTGCGCCAAGCACCTCCGCAAGAGTTTCACCGTTTGTAAACACTGAAACATCCGCTCCATCTTCAAGCACAACTGCCCTATGTATATTAAAGTGATAGTCTTCTCCAAATATATCCGGAACATTACTTCGCGCAATTCTTATATACATAGGTCCGTCATGCAAAGCTGCATATTTAATTACCTCATCGCACTCTTTTGAGTCGGCAGGTACAATTACCGTCATGTGCGGGATATTACGCATAAGAGCCACATCCTCCAGTGCCTGATGACTTGCACCGTCTTCGCCGACAGTAATTCCGCCATGCGTCCCGACAATTTTTACGTTAAATTCGGGATAACAAACAGAATTCCTAATCTGGTCATAAGTTCTGCCAGTCACAAACATCGCAAAACTTGCGACAAAAGGAATCTTGCCTTCTGATGCCATACCTGCTGCTGTCGCTATCATATCTTGTTCTGCAATACCGCAATCAAAAAATCTGTCCGGAAATTTTTTGGCGAACAGTTGTGTTTGGGTTGAACATGACAAGTCTGCGTCCATGACAACAATTTTCTGATTAATCTCACCAATTTCTGTTAATGCAGTACCAAAAGCAGAACGTATGGATTTTTTGTTGTTTTTATCTATTATCATTATATCCCCGTATAAATCAATACGTGCAGGCACATTCCAGCCCCACAAAAACATTATATCATAAACAAATTACCCGTTGTAATATGTTTACCCAATATTTACAATATGAATATATCTAAAAAGCTCTCCAGATATGCTTTTTAAATTTTTATTGTTAAGTTTTATTAAAAAATAAGCAAAATTAAGCAATTTAATTTCTTGAGGAGTATTTAAACGGTAGAATAGAAATATAACAACATTTATTGAAAGGAAGTTTACTAATGTTACAAGTTCCAACTTTGCCCAATTATCAATTACCTCAGCCAAACTATAATGCTGTAAAAATTGATATTCACAACCCGTCAGCAGGCGGTGTGACATACCCTATTCAGCAAGCACAGTACAATCCGCAATATGCGCCGGTAACTGCACCCTATTATGTATATCCGCAGACACAATTATATGACTATCCGCAAATAAATAATGCACAGCCATATTATCAACCGGTATATCAACCGCAGCTGGTTAATGCTAATACAACAGCAAGTGCTACAGTACAACAACCAGTAATACAGCAGCCGGTAATCAACCAACCCGTGCAACAGCCTGTAGTATGCCCACCATGCCCGACAGTTCCGGCACCGCAGGTAGCAGAAGCCGCAGCCGCTGCAAATGTTTCAGTTGCACAGCCTGCACCACAGCAGGTAAATATTAACCAGGCACCGCAGCCTGTACCTGTAGCAACCGCACCCGAAGTGGCAGCACCTTCTGAAGTAAAAGTTGTTCCTCCCGTTCAGGCAGGACCTCAGGTTGATTTAAATGCTTTCCTTGCTCGACTGAATGATCCTGACTTTGAAGTTCAGGCAAACACAATGGAAGAAATTGCCAATATGGTAAATGATGAATCCAAAAAGGCGCAAGCAACCGAATTATTGGACTCTCAAATTATAGATGCACTGACAAATATAATTAATGCAGATTCAAGTAAATTAGCAGGCCCTACTCAAGAACAAATTGTTGCAAGACAAAAACTAATGTCCGGTCAGCAAATTTCTGATCAGGAAAAAGCATTGGCCACAACAATAACCCCAATGGAGCAGGCTGAACGGAATAAAAGCTATGCATTGTTCACATCAGCAATTCTTGAAAAACTCTATGCTGACGAAGTGCAGAAGTTAACAGGTACAATCGTTCCCCTTACAGAGTTACCTGCAGCAATGACAATTGTTGATCAGTTGAAAGACAATCCTAACCCGATGGTAAGAACATCAGCAATTGAAGCTTTAAGCTATATTCAGAACCCCGAATACAAAAAAGATTTAACTACATTGTTCACAATCGCTAAAAACGATCAAGACACCGGGGTACAAGAAGCAGCTACTGCCGCTCTTGATAAGTTAAATCAAATCTAACATAACCGAATTCCTTTCTTTAAATAGGAAAAGCCCTCTAAAGAGGGCTTTTCCTATTATTTAACAGCAATTTTTTCTTTAGCGGTTTCCGGTACAGCAGCACAATTTTCATAATCAGCATGCTCGGCTATATATTTACACCACTCATAGATAATCTCATCTTCCGACAACTTATATGATATAGGATGCCCTATATAAATTCTAAACTTACGTCGCGTAAATGGCTTCAGCTTAGGATAACCATTAAATTCCGAGATAGCAACAGGTACAATGTCTGCTTTGGCATTTTTAGCAATAACAGCAAATCCTTTTTTAATACCATCCAATTTTCCGTAAGGATTTGTACCGCCCTGAGGGAATACACCTAAAGACCATTTTGTTGTAAATATATCCCTTACTGTTTTAAAAGTCGCAATTTCGGGTTTTGTTCTATTAACCGCGAAGGCTCCTAAACGTTTTACAAGCCACTGACGTTTATCTCCCGGTTCAAATAATTCTTCTTTTGCCATAAAAGCTATGAGTTTTCTGGTTGCAAACGAAACTATCGGAGGATCAAAATTGGATACGTGATTTGCCGCATAGATATATTTTCCGTTATCCTTAGGCAAATTTTCACGTCCGTAAACTTTGTAGTCATAAAATATTCTTAAAAAGTTATCTACAACAGTTACAAGAAATGTCAAATAAAATAACGAGCGAAACCAGTTATATTCTTTTGCATACCGTCTATTGTAATTCCTTTCTTTCATCTTTTAACTCCTAATCCTTAACATACTTGAAACCGGTCAGTTCCTCAATCGCTTTTATCCACTGCTCAACCATTAAATCCAAATTGTCATTATATGGAATAACTTTACCGATTCTTACAACAATCCTACCCGTAAACGGAAGGCGTTTAATCTCATTTGTACCGGTAATTCCGACAGGTAAAATACTGCATTTGGTCACCTTAGCTAGGCTTGCAAAACCTTTTGTCACATCTCTGATTTCACCCGGCTCACATCTTGTTCCCTGGGGGAAAAGTCCCAAAACCCAATCTGTTTGTTTAATAGATTTAGCTGTTTTAATTGTAGACGCACCTAAGTGTTCTCTATTTACCGCAAAAGCACCGAGCCAGTCAAGCCACCATCTCAAAAACTTTATATTGAATAATTCTTGTTTAGCCATAAAACATACCGGTCGGGGCATGATAGCAGCTATCAATGGCGGATCAAGCGTTGACAAATGATTTGCAGCAACTATATAGTTATTATCTTTGGGAATATTTTCTTTTCCATATACTTTCAGACGAAAAACAAGCTTAAATCTTATCATATAACCGACTTTAGTCACCAGAAAAAGAAATATTCTTCTAAACAAATTATATTCCGAAGCATCACGTTTGCTATAACTTCGTCTTTCTTTTTTGTGTTTTTCCATCGTTAAGGTCATAAATATAACTCCCTAATATTCAAAATTATACATAAAAATAACAATTTTAGCAAATGGACACACCGGCATTTTTTTAGTATAATCACATAAAATAAGGAGAGCTATTATGACTAACGAACTGGAACAAGAATTATTTGACAGTGTATATGAAAAAACACCTCAACACATAAAAGAATTAGCTTTAATAAATTTTAACGATGAAAACGAATTTATTTTCACTTTAAAAAAAGAGCATCTCCTGCCATACGACGCAAACACCAATCCGGAAGGCCTAAACCTTGACGAATGGTTTGATAATTACGAAAAAGAAGCAAAAGTTTCAACAGCCGGCATCCGCGGACCGCAAAATATTTTATATCCACAGGACACGCGGTTTCCAATAAATCTTGTAGGAATTGTTCTTGCAACGTTAGCAAAAGCACTTGTTGCCAAAGAAAAATACCCTGACAAAAAAATCATAAAAATAGCCGGCAGAGAGGTGAGGTATAACTCCGACCTATATTTAAATGCAATAGCCCGTATTCAGGCATCACAGGGGATTAGAACACTTGTTCCGGAAGGCAAAAAAACAATTCCTATATGGCTTGCATCGTTTTTAGCATTTAAACTTGACCTATTGGGAGGGGAATATATCACATCAAGCCATGGAATCTCCGTTAAAAACGCTACAAAAGACTTAAATTCACAAGGCAGCCAATATCTTCCAGAAGAATCCATGGAATTTGTAGACAAAATACGCGAGATTTTTGAATTAACACGTAAAAACGGCATTTATGAGATTAAAGTGGCTGCATGCAACAATCCTCTTATTGACGAGAAGGTAATGACCGAACTTGAGGACGGCGTAAACCTCTATGTTGAGTATTTAAGATCAGGAGTTGCAAAAGACATTAACCTCAACCTGATTAAAAATATGAATGAAAAAATTGTAATTGAAAATGTTGGAGGCTCCGCTTACAGAACGCTCGGGCGTGTATTAAAAAAGCTTGATATCTCCAATAAATTTATCTGGTTCAATACAGAAGAAGATCCTTTTTTCCATTCAATAGGCAAATATAACGTAACTCCAAAAGGTGAAAAGGCTTTTTATGATTATTCAGTTGACGCTACAGTTATTGCACATAAACCTGACGGGACAAAATTTTTCCCGGTAATAGACACATTACATTATGAGGATAAATTAAAAGATATGCCTATAGGGACTGCTGTTCTGATAACCGATCCCGACCATGACAGGCTGACAATTACCCAGACTGAAAACATTTCCAGGATATCCAAACTTGAAAAAGCCGGAATTGATTACATTAAACTGAATGACAAAACAATTTTAACAATATTTACTGCAAACCAAGCATTTTTAATGCTTATGGACTTCTGGTCCAAGCAGTTAAAGGCACAAAATCTCTGGACTAATCACCCGCGATTTATGATTAAAACAACAGCATCCGCTCTATCCTGGGATGAATGGGCTAAAAATAACAGTGTAAACGTTATCAATGTACCAGTAGGCTTCAAAGAAATTGCCAATATAATGAAAAAAGCTGAACTTCAATTAAAAAACAATCCCGAAAAAGATGTAATTCTTGATGATGTGTTTGGAAACAGCATTAATTTAGGCAAAAACCCGAGATTGCTATTTGGCGGTGAGGAATCCGGCGGTATGATTATGGGGACAGAAGACCTTATAAAATCATTACACGGCAGAGTTGCCGTTGCGATGCGGGAAAAAAGTGCAACCGAAGCAATTATTGTTGCATCCTCTTTGATTGCAAAGCTTGAATCGGAAGATATGCCCCTTTCTGAATATCTTGCAAGAGTATTTGACGAAAATAATATTATAGGACGCTTTGATACAAGAGTTGATATAGCGTATTACAATGAATCAGAACCGGATATTGAAAAATTAAAACTTGAAAAGCTAAAAGGTGAAGAATTACGAACTAAAAACGATCTATTCTACCTTTCACTTGCAATGGGTATAAAAGAAGGTATCTTAACTCTTGAGGATGTTACAAATATCCTCTCGGATGCATTTATGGAACTGGATTTTTCAAACCTTAAATCCATAAAATTTGTAGGCGACGGAACTTATATGGAATTTTCCGACAAATACATTGAAATTCGTCCATCCGGCACTGATGCCAAAACAAAAGCCTACGGTGGAGGACTGAATAAAAATGATATTGAAAAATATGCATCAATTCTCGGGAACTATTCCAGTGAACGAACTGAAATGCATAAAAAATATATTTCAAATGAATTTTATGACAATACAAAAGAAAAAGCTATGGAATATTACCTTGCATTTGTCGCCAAAGATGCAAATAATGAAAAATTTGAAATTCCGGAATACGATTTTTAAAAAACTTTAAAAACTTCTTTTTAAAGTTTTAAGCATCCGGTATGTAATTGAAATATTACAAATAAATTCTATGTTATAATTTCATTAGGATATAAGGAGCAGTTATGGAGAAATATATTGAACACACTCTGCTAAAGCAGGATGCAACGGAAAAAGATTTTATCAACTTATTCGAAGAAGCCAAAAAACATCATTTTTTAGGTGTTTGTATAAATCCCTGTTACGTCAAATATGCAAAAGATTATCTAAAAGACTCCGATGTAAAAATCGTGACAGTCATCGGCTTCCCGCTTGGTGCGAATAAGACAGATGTAAAAGTTTACGAAACAAAATGCGCTATCGAAGACGGCGCCGATGAAATTGACATGGTTATTAATGTTACATGGCTCAAAGATAAAAAATATGACTTAATCGTAAATGAAATTAAAAAGATAAAAGAAGCAGCAGGCTCTCATATTTTAAAAGTAATTCTTGAAACAGATCTTTTGACAAAGGATGAAATTAAGAAAGCGTGTGAACTCTGTATAGACGGCGGAGCTGATATTGTAAAAACATCGACCGGATTTGTTAAAAACGGTGTCGGCGCAAAAGAAGAAGACGTTAGACTTATGTATGAAACAGTATCACCTTACGGCTTGCAGATCAAAGCCTCAGGAGGAATCCGCGATAGAGAAACTGCTGAAAAGATGATAAAGGCAGGTGCCTCAAGACTCGGCACAAGTTCAGGTGTAAAAATCGTTCAATAGGTATCTATGGCAGATGAGGATAAACAATTTGATGCCACTCCACGAAAACTGGAACAGGCAAGAAAAGAAGGTCAGGTTGTAAAATCAAAAGATTTTTCGACAGCAATCTCACTATTGATACTTTTTTCTGCCATAGTTGGCCTTGCACCTTTTATCTGGAATCAGATTGTCCAACTATATACTCTTTTGTATGAACAAATCCCTAACGGACAGTTATCAAATATTGGCCTGACATATATCCTTACCGTAACCCTTAAATCCGCAGTTTTAATTATAGGACCAATACTGTTTCTGGCATGGTTTGTTGCAATTATGGCAGATTTTATTCAGGTAGGACCTCTTGTTGCCACTGCACCGCTTGTTCCTAAATTGGATAAGCTTAATCCGACAAAGTATTTTAAAAATATTATGTCAATTAAAACTTTATTTGAACTTTTCAAAAACATACTGAAAGTTATAATACTCGGATATATAGGCTGGAGTGTCTATACGTCGCATATCGAGAATATTTTAATGCTTGCTGCAATTGATAACAACTTTGCTGTAATGATAGAGTTTGGTAAGTTAATTACAGAATTTATATTTAAAGCGTGTATAGCGTTCTTAGTAATTTCTGCAGCCGACTACGGCGTTACTAAATGGAAATTCTTGAAAGATCAAAAAATGTCTTTCAAAGAAATTAAAGATGAGTATAAAAACACTGAAGGCGACCCTAATGTAAAAGCTGCACTAAGACAACGCCGTATGCAAATGCTTCAGCAAGGGATGATGGATTCTGTTCCTGAAGCTGATTTTGTAGTAACAAATCCCACACATATCGCCTGTGCATTAAAATACAAGGCAGAAGAAATGTCATCACCTATGCTTATTGCAAAAGGAACAGAGCTTATCGCAAAAAAAATTATTTCTATTGCAAGAGAACATAATGTTCCGGTCATTGAAAACGCCCCTGTGGCACGCGCTTTGTTTAAAATGGTTGAGCTCAATCACCAGATTCCCCCAGAACTGTACAAAGCAATTGCCGAAATCCTGCTTTTTGTTTATAATATGAAAAAATCCACCAAATAAATGGGTTAAAAGATTTTAAACTGTAATAATATAATTCTGTAATCATGATTATGCAAGATAAAAACAAATTACAAGAATACATAGATATTGTGCAGAAAGTAGCGAGGGTAGAACATAGAAGAATACCCTCTCATATGGTTGAATATGAAGAACTACTTTCAATAGGTATAATAGCAGTTCAGGTTTTGATTAAAAACAAAACACCTGAACAACTTGAAAAATACAATTCCGCATACATAGCAACCGCAGTCCGGTGGGCAATACGAAATGAATTAAGAATCCGTTATAAATGGTATTCAATGAAGCACAAGGCGGAAGGTGAATACGACGAAGAAGAAGCCGTAGAAGGGATGGATATGCAGCGTGCAAAAGTCAGAGAGGCTGTTTATGAAACAATACTCTCTATTGACGGTCTGGCCTCTGCAGCAAGTGATAACGATTCCCCTTTTGACTTTGTAAAAGACCCACATGCTCTTCCTGATGAAAATGCCGAAATTACCGAGATGGGACGGATGATACGAGAAGCAATTTCAAAACTTCCACCAAAAGAAAGAACCGTTGTAGAATACAGATTCTACAGGAATATGCAGGTAAAAGATATTGCAAAGCAGGTAGGGTTATCATCTTCTCGTGTTACACGCATAGTTCAGGCATCTTTGAACACCATTCGAGAATATCTTAATTCTAAAGAGCAATACGGATTTTAAACTGCTGTTTTGACAATTTTAATTCTTTCATCGTCAACAATATCTACAGCCCCATTCTGCTTTCTAATATAGTCGCATGCGAGCTTATCTTTATCAAAATCAAAAACAACCTCTGCTTCGTGTTTTTTATTTAGCATTGAAAATCCGTCACCGCCTGTCGCATAAAAATCATCCATTGCAACTCTTAAGATTTTATCAGGATTGGGATTATTTATATCAATAGGAGTTTCATTTCCGTTATCATCAACATAATCAAGTTTTAGCAATTCACCTTTATCATTCATAGTATATTTAAGTCCTGATACCATAACTATCCCCGGCTTATTATCGGGATGTATAAATGAAAGGCCTCCCAGTTTTATGGCATCAACAAGTTCTTTTTCATTTATTTTAGCCACTACAAGATTATTTTTAAACGGGGTAATTTCAGCCACTTTTCTAGTATCAACTTTTCCTTTTTCAAAATTGCCGCGAATGTTTGCCGCATTCAACAATGCTATATCAACGCCGAGTTCTTTTCTCATTGCATCAACAAGAAAGTTTCCATGCGGATTATTTTCTATCAATCTATTCACCGGTGCCGGCGCCACAGAATTTATCTCCCCGACATGCTCGGGCTTTCCTATAATATTTTCTACAACATATTTAGCCGGTAGGGTTCTGTTAAAAATACTTGTTGGAATTACATTATTTTGCACTGTTTGTATAATACCATTTTCATCAAAATCAATATTTAAAATTCCGAAGTACTCTCCATCTTTTCCGCCTTGAGTAATAACGACCGGCTCATTATCCAAATTATAAAACAGGTTTTTACCTTCTTGAACCCCTTCAAACAAATCATGTGAATGACCGCCCAAAATAACGTCAATACCTCTGGTTTGTCGGGCTATTTGAACATCATTGGTATACCCGCTATGTGATAGTAAAAATATTTTATTCACACCTTGCTCTTTTAATCTGTCCACCTCTTGCTGAAGGTTAATAATCGTTGTCGGCAGATCATCAACAGATAAATCATTCTTTGACACCCCGTCTTTTAGTCTTTTAAACATATCTGAAGGACCTATTCCAACTATACCGTATTTATTACCATTATGTATTTCAATAGCGGATCTTGCCATAATACCATTTAACGGACTTGTTTCTTTTGCATGAATATTAATTGCGCCCAACTCTTGATAACGCGCATTTTTAGCATTTTCAAGATGTACTGCCGGATTAACATCAAACTCGTGATTACCGTTCTGGCGTTGTGTAATCCCAATCATATCCATTATTTTGCTAACCGCACGGCTCAATACCGGATCTTCTCCCAGCGCATCATCGCCAGAAGAAAACTTAAGCTTATCTGCAGAGGTCTCAAAACTGTCAAACGCTCTGGAAGCAGTATACATCCTTTCAAGATTTGGAAGTTTTGCATGAAAATCGTTCATATGCAAAATACTCACGCTTGCCGGTTTATTATTGGTTTGATAGTTTTGAACAGGTTGAATCATTTCATGCCGCCTTATTTTTCATCTCTTTATATATATTTAAACCTTCCACCCAGTTTGGCGTCACGGTTAAGTCATCTGCTACAATACTCTCTGGTAGTGCAGCATGATGAATTTTAGGAAGGAGATAGTCTTCACTGTATTCTATGGGTTTTGATAAATTATCATCCGTATCATTACAGATAAACACCAATTTACCATCAGGATTTTGTTTATATCCTACAATAGTAATTTCATGTCCGTTAATTATAATATTATTATGATCTACCTGAGTATAACCGATAATAATATTTTCGCCCATATCCAATGCCGTTGTTAAGTGTTTTTTTATTGTATCAAAATCAGTTTCATAACCTATAAGTCGCGCATTGTCATCCACTGTTTGATAAGTAACTGATAACTTGCTTTTATCTTCAACAACAGATTCGGTAAATGTTTTTTCAAATTCAATCAAACCCTTGTCATTCTGGTTAAACTTACCAAGACGTCTGTCGGTTAAAGAGTTATAAGACTGTTGAGACCCTATCTGCATAAAAGTAGACTGCATTAATACATCCAAAGGTGAATGTTCTAAAGGATCCCTATCAGTAGTTTGAATTTGTGCGCGAATAATAGCATTTTTATCTGGTGCAAATGTCAAAACCGCACTGTCAAAACTAGTGGCTTCAAAAGGAATTTCAAATGCATTCAAAAGCCATATAGCATCAAGTGCATTATCCGCCAAATTCCGTAATTTTATCTCTTTTTTAACCGACATTGACGGAGAAGATAACCCTTCAGCAAAACGAGCAAATTCAGCCGGCATTTTTTCGGCAAGACTGAACTCAATACTGGCCGCAACGCATGTTCCGGAATGTTCAACGTCTATTTCGTTTTGAGCCTTGAAACGTTTCACCCAATTTGTTTCACCATCAGTATTCGCCGACAAAGCTCTCTGTCTGTATGCTTGCGGAATATCCCCGAACTGCTGCGTTATAATAAACGGGTACGAAATTGTGGCAACTGTATCTCGTAACAAACCCTGCTGACTCAGCCCTTCTGCCCTTGGAGTAGTTGCCATCTTATAAAGATTATCTAAAACTGTGGAGTTATCGTTTGATTCACTGTTCAGGAGTATCCCGCGTTTCAAAAGCATTTCAAGCTGTTTTTTAGTATTCTTATCGGCAACCTTTAGCAATTCAGTGTATTTTTTCTTTTCTGCTGAAGATGAAAGTTCCGTACGCTTATTTAGCACTCTATTTGAAGAATTAAACGGAATTAAGTTTATTGGACTAGAGACCGTAGACGCAGTATTTTGTGCTGCAATATTAAGTTTATCGGATTTAATATTTGCAACTGTGTTATAATTATATTGTTGAATATTGCTAACTGAATCTACCATTCCTACTCCACACTTATATTAAAAATTAAACACATTAAAAATTGCTAAAATATAACATATTTATAAAAAAATTTAACATTGAGGACAATTTGCTTAAAATAAAACAGCTTACAAAAGAACAAATATTAATATCTATTGATAGACTAACAAGATTTAAAAATCCCGAAACTAAATATCTAAGGGTTTTCAAAGACATTATTGCAAACAACCTTACCGATCCTAAGTTTAAAAAAGCACATCTGGATTTAATGGATTATGATGAACTTACAAACTTTGCTCAAGAGATTATAAATTTTTCACTATTAGAATTAGGATATCCGCCAGACAATGACTTTCTAATCAATCAAAGATTATTTGACTATGAACAGTCGATATTCAATATAGATAAAAACACTGAAAAATTACTAAAAAACAAAATAAATTATAAAGCATGCCTGAACCTTATAGATAATAGTTGCCCTTTTAACCTAATTTGGCTGAAAAATCTTGCCGAATCAAAAGATATTCTATCAGACAGGAATACTTTTTCATTGAAGTTCCCTTTAGAAAAAATCATAATCTCCGAGGGAATAACTGAAGAAATACTTATGCCGGAATTTGCAAAAATATACGGATATGATTTTGACAAAAATGGTGTTTATATTATATCTGCAGGGGGGAAAAATCAGGTAGTAAAACTATTTTACCAATTGTCAAAAGAATTAAGGATACCGATTTTTGTACTGCTTGATAAAGACGCAGAAGAAAACCGCAAGGAAATTCAACCACGGCTCAGAGAATTTGACAGGGTATATGTACTAAAATGCGGAGAGTTTGAAGATACCCTTCCGTTAGATTTAATAAAACGCACACTTGCAAACAGCCTAAAAAATATTTCTATGCTTGAACTTGAAGCAGTAAATCAAACTACACGAATGGTTACATTTCTTGAAGATATTTTTAAACACCGGGGATTACACGAATTTAAAAAATCCGATTTTGCACAGGCAGTTAAAGAGAATCTTCAGAGTAAAAGCGACCTTTCACCCGAAATTATAGATATAATAAAAGAACTTGAAAAAACCTCTATTGAATCAAAAGTTATAGTTGACAATTAATTATGCTTCGGTTATTATTAAAAACGTGAATACACTTGCTCCCATCGTCTAGAGGCCTAGGACAACACCCTTTCACGGTGTAGACGGGGATTCGAATTCCCCTGGGAGTATTTAATAGGAAAATCAAAAATGGTAATTCAATTACGACGATTAACAAATAACTTTAAGAAAGGCTTGTTTATATAAACGGGATTTTTGTTATTTGTCGTAAATATAGAATTATAAACAAGACCTTTCAGCAAAGGTCTTATTTTTTGTTAAAAAAAGTAAAATTCACTTACTAACAAAGCAATAAAAACACTTTACGAATTTAATAAAAATGAAAGGAAGATTCAAATGATTTATAATCTGCGACGAAACATAATTAAAAAGGCGAACGCCCCAATCGTCAAATTAATGAACTTAATTTGGGGCTTGTAGTAGGTTATAAAAAAGGAAAATAATTATGATACCCGCAATTAATGCAAGCGCAATATATTCAACATTAGGAAATAACAGTTCACTTATACCGTTAGCAGTAAAAGATGTAGCAAACAGCTTAGGCATGACAACCGGCTCTTATATTGTCGGAGACAAGTTAGAAGGTAAAGACAGATTTATTGACGAATTCGGAACACAGGCAATTTGGCTTTTTGGATTACCCGGATTTAAAAAACTAACAGACTTAACTTTATATAAAGCTTTCAAAATTGACCCGAAGGCTGATGTAAGACTTCTTGATACCCCTGATATTTTAAATAAAGCAATTGAACTTGAGCAAAATGCTAAAATTAAAAATAGCCTTTTAAAGTTAAAAAATAACCCCAAATCCTCAAGAACACTTGCACTTTCGAAATTTGGTATCGCCACAGCGCTTACTATTGCATCCTACACACTACTTACAAAATACAGACACAAGCAGACAAAAGAAGCCGTGAAAAAAGAAATTCTGGCTGAACAAACTCAAATTAAACAGACCAAACTTAATAACGGAAGAACATCTTTCGGTGATTTTATTAAAAATGATGATGGGAAAGAAAAAAATAAACTTTCCTCCCACAAAGTATCCTTTACCGGTACCGGAAGTCTTGCCATGAACATGAAAGACTTTATGTTTGATCCCGTTAAAAATCTCATGATAGTAGATGCCTCAATTACGGGCGAAAGGCTGTCAAAATCAAGAAATTCACAAGAGTTTATAGGATATACAATTAAAGAAGGCGCAACATGGGCATTTATGTATTTTGCAAGCAAACCTATACAAAAATATTTAGAAAAGCAATCCTTAAAAACACATAACAAGTCCATAGATTTAGATGCAAGGGTTATCGAAAGTGCTGAACTAAAAAACGCATTTTCAAACAAGAAGATAGTAGAAGAAAGCCTTAAAAATTTCCCCAAAAATGCTGCTGACGTTGAGATTTTTGAATACCTGCACAATAATCCGGATGATTTTATCGTAAAAATGGCAAAAAAATGTGACGAAATACCGACACTTCCAAAATCTGACATAATTGATAACAGAAAATTTATTGATTTTGGAAGCTACGAAAAGAAAACCGGTATCCGGGGTGTATATGCCAAAATTGAAACCCTGTTAAAGCAGTATGACGATTCCGGTGAAACGCCAGAGGCATTTTTAGGAAAAGTTAAAACCCTAAAAAGAAGCTCCGTACTTAAAAATTTAGGAGCATGCATAGCCGTGTTAGGTATTGCAGTACCGATTGCAATGATTGCAGTAAGATATTTAAGCGGCAATAAGGAATTTCAAGTAAAAGAAGATTTGGAAAAAGAACTTGCTCTAAACGCTTAACTTCTCAATAACGGCCTGTGCTACCACATAAGCAGTTGACCAGCAGTTTTGCAGGTTAAAACCTCCGCAAAAGCCGTCAATGTCTAACACTTCACCGCAGAAATAGAGATTCGGAACTATTTTAGACTGCATTGTTTTTGCATCAACCTCCTTAAGGTCAACACCTCCTGATGTTACAACTTCTCCGCACTTTGATGTTCCGCTGACTTCTATCTCAAAGTTATTCAAAGTTTGCATAATTTTATCGCGCTGCATAGCATTAATCATAGAACTTTTTTCATTTGGATTTACATCTACTTTTGACAATAAATACTCAGCGAAAGATTTGGGAACAAAACTCGCAAGTAGATTTTTAATGGATTTATGGGGGTTTTCATTTAAATATTTTTGCAAATCAATCTGCCCGCAAAAGTCAAAATTTATCACATAAGGAAACTCACACCGCGCATTAACAGATGATATTTTATAGATTAAAGGGCCTGAAACACCCTCATGAGTAAACAACAAATCATCTTTAAATCCGCATGAGCTTACATTTTTCAAAGAAACCCCGGGCGGGAATTTTTCGGATGTTTTCAATCCTACAAGTGCTGGCTTTGGCGTAATTATATTATGTCCTGCTTTCTTCAACATAGTATAAGATGAATGCCCGCCGGTTGCCACGATTATATAGTCATAGTAATCAAAATCAAGTTTGGAAACCATTTCCTTTTTCAGCTTAACCTTTTTTAGTGAGTTCAAAAGTTTTTCCCGTACGTCTTTGGAACTATTAGAAATCGGAAATATTCTAAAATCGTCCTGTACATATGTTTTTACACCGATTTCTTCAAATGTTTTAATTGTTTCGTCCACGCCAAATCTGGAGAAAACAGAGTATAAAAACTTTTCACCGCGCGGATAGTTTTTAGCAAGCTCTTTGAAATCATATTCTGCAAAACTTATATTGCACCTTCCGCCGCCGGTAGGCAGAAGCGTTCTCAATGGGCTTGCGTAATCAAATAAGCTCAAGTCACAATAATCCTGTAAAAAATATGCACAAAGACACCCTGCGGGACCTGCTCCGATTATAGCTACTTTAGAAATTAAATTCAACTCTTGTTCCATATAAAAATACCATTTCCGGATTTTCCAAATCATTATGCAACTCGGATATAGTTTTATGTAAAACAGGATGAACAAAATCCGGTGCCAGTTCCAATAACGGGACAAGTGCAAAAGCCCGCAAATGAGCAAATTTATGGGGTATTGTCAATTCTTTTTCGTTAATAATATCCTGATTATAAAACAACACATCAATATCAATTGTTCTGTCATCATAGGCGTCCTCTTTTTCCTGAATACGCCCCAATTGTTTCTCAATACGCTGGCACTCTTTCAAGAGGTCTTCCGGCTTTAATATTGTTTTAATCTCGACAACAGCATTCACAAACCATGTATCTGAAGTCATATTCCAGGGTTCAGTCTCGTAGAATGCAGAAGTTCTTATAATATTTATACCTTCAACAGCACCAAGCAATCTCGTTGCCTGCTGAACATAACCTATTCTGTCACCCTTATTTGACCCCAAACTTAAATATACTATTGCCATAATTACATTCTATTAATTTTTACCGGCATTGTCAATATACGTTCATGTTTGATATATAATAATAATTGGAATGTTTATTTACGGAATTTTATCAACTATTTTGTTTACAATTTTACTTCCGATATATTATATCGTAAGAATTTTTAACGGAAAATTTTTATACGGATGGAGGGAAAAACTAGGATTTTTCAAGTGCCCCCATCTGGGTAAAAAGGTAATTATGTATCATGGGGTTTCTGTAGGAGAAGTTACAGCTCTTGAGAACCTGATAAAAAAGACAAAGGAAACTTTTCCTGATTATAAAATTGTTGTTACGACGGGCACAAAAACCGGACAGGAAACCGCTAAGAAAAAATTTTCAGACATTGCCAGTTATATAACATATTTCCCATTTGATGTTCCCGGTTGTGTAAACAGATTTTTAAAAAAGATTAAACCGAATGTAGTATTAATAGCCGAAACAGAAATCTGGCCTATATTTGCAGACAGTTGCAAAAAAAGAAATATCCCGCTATTTACGATTAACGGGAGAATATCTGATAGCACATACGAATTATACAAGCTATTTAGGGGATTTTTTAAATATGTTTTTGCAAATTACACTGAAATACTAACCCAAAGTAAAGAAGATATGCAAAAATTAATCTCAATCGGTGCCCCGAAAGAACGTACATCCGTTATGAAAAACTTAAAGTTTGATGTTAAAAGATCTACCGAAACTGTTGATATTGGTGGAAAAAATAAACGTATTATTATTGCTGGAAGCACACACAAAGGTGAAGATAAAATTGTCATAGATGTATTTATAAAACTAAAGAAAGAATTTCCCGACATAAAACTTCTTATTGCACCAAGACATACTCAACGTGTTCCACAAATAAAAGATTTGCTTAAAGATACAGGACTACCTTTTGGGACACGCTCCGGTAATGACAGCTTTGACGAAAAAGACATACTAATTCTGGATACAATCGGAGAACTAAGCAAGATGTATTCAATTTGTGAATTTGCATTTATAGGGGGAAGTTTTAATAAGACCGGCGGGCATAATCCGCTTGAAGCAGTAATATATTCTAAACCTGCAATTTCCGGTCCATCTATACATAATTTTAGAGATATTTATTGGCTTTTAGGTCAAACAAAGGCTGGTAAAGTTGTTAAAAATCCTAAGGAACTACATGATTATATGAGACTTTTACTATCTGATAAGGAATTTTATAATCAGTCATGTAAAGATTGTGAAAATATTTTTAAAGACCAAAAAGGTGCTTTAAATGTAGTCATAGCAAGGCTCAAAAAAATTCTATAAATATTATGGCATCCTCTATTGTAACGAAATATTACAAAAAAGACAAAAAAAATTAA
>CAYYAG010000018.1:13171-33768 GCA_964470005.1 uncultured Muribaculaceae bacterium | reverse complement strand
CAATTGCCCTGATGCATTTGAAATCCCGTACTGATTTTTTATATCGCTATATTGATACATTAAAGCAGGTGTTAATTCTGTTTGAGTTGAATTCCCCTGCGAATCATAAGTTGTGTACATGAGTTTTGTCGCACTCAAAGCATTAATATACTCCTGGCTTGCCTCTTGCGTTTTGTCAGACAGACGAACTTTGGCATTTGATATCTGCTGTGACTGCAGCTCATTATCAGATAGCCTTGCGGTTATACTTAATAATCTTGCTTGTGATGCTGCTAAACCCATAGTTTCCTTTCATCTTGTATACACATGTATTTACGGTGTTTTGGAAAGGGTTCTTTAATTATGTAAAGAAATTGTTACATTTTTACACAGAAAAAGCGGCGCCATAAGCGCCGCTTTTTCCCATATTTTTGTAATCTAAATTGACACTGTTACCTGCTCTAACTCTAATTCAACCGGAGTTTCTTCCACAACTTCTACCTGTAAATTTTCTTCAACTTTGGAAACTACCGGTACTTCTTTTGGTGTCTCTATTTTCGGAGCATTTACAGCATTAAGCATTGCCGGATCAGGATTTGCCTTCAATCTATTGTAATCAGACATAATCTTTGCAATAAACCTCTTTGTCTCAGCATAAGGCGGAACAGTATTGTTATATCTTTTTACATTACCGGGCCCTGCATTGTATGCCGCAAGTGCCAATTCCATTGAGCCGAACATCTTGTACATATTCTTGTAATACATAATACCGCCTTTGATATTATCATTTAAAGAATACGGATTTAGCCCCATCCTCTTTGCAGTAGCCGGCATCAATTGGAATACCCCGATTGCACCGTACGGGCTCCTTGCTTCATGTCTGAATCCTGATTCCGCCCTTGCTATACTTAATGCAATGGCAGGATCCACACCCATTTCAATAGAATGTTTTACTATAGCCGCTTTAATCGTATTTACGTCTGTCGCAAATGCCTGTGTGCATGACATGAATACTATTGCTATAGTGAATAGTAATAATTTTTTCAAATTTTAATCCTCTAGTTGTAAATTGAAATCCTCCAAGCCTCATTTAAACGGTAATTTTTTAAATTATAACTCTTTGGAATAAACTTTATACCTCTATCGTAATACAAAAAATTTAAATTTCAAGCCCTGCTTAATTTTTAAAGACACTGAAAGCAGCCCGAAAGCTTTCTTTCAGCGGATTTTGAATGCTTAACATTTGGTGTCGAAAATATATTTCCATTAAATTTAAGTTTATGGTAAAATAGTTGTGATAAAAGAGGGATAAAAATGGAACAAAAAAATTTAGCAACAATTGGTGTATTTGGCGGATCAGGATTTTACAAATTTTTAGACGATATTGAAGAAATAAAAGTTGAAACCCCGTATGGAATGCCAAGCGATAATATATTTTTAGGCAAAATCGGCAGTCATAATGTCGCATTTATGCCGCGCCACGGCCGCAATCATACCATCTTGCCTCATTTAATTAATTATCGGGCAAATGTTTGGGCAATGAAATCTATCGGCTGCAAAAGAGTAATTTCGCCTTGCGCTGCAGGCAGTCTGCAAAAAGAAATTAAGCCGGGTGATTTTGTAATTTGTGATCAATTTGTAGATTGGACTGACGGCAGAAAATCAACTTTCTTTGAAGGCCCTGTGGTAACCCACCCGTCAGCAGCAGACCCATATTGCCCCGAGCTTAGAAAACTGGCGATTGCAGAAGGTAAAAAATTAGGTATCGATATTCATGAAACAGGCACTGTTGTTGTAATAAACGGCCCGAGATTCTCTACAAAAGCAGAATCTAAATTCTTCACAAATCAGGGGTGGCATGTAATTAATATGTCCGCATACCCTGAGGCTTATCTTGTTAAAGAACTTGATATGTGCCCGCTGAATATATCATTAATAACCGATTATGATGCGGGGCTTGTCGGTGATGTACCGCCGGTTTCACACCATGCCGTAATTGAAGTTTTCAACAATAACGTACAAAATCTTAAATCTCTACTGTTTAATATGATTGAAAATATTCCTCTTGAACGCAACAATTGTGAATGCGCTTTAACCAAACAAAGTTCACAATTGTAGAAAGGTTAAAATATGTTAAGCATAGCACACGGTATTAATAATATATTCAATTTATATTTTTTCTTAATAATATTAAGAATTTTTTTAAGCTGGATTCCGAGTATACGCTGGGAACTCCAGCCCTGGCAAACCCTCCGGCAGATAACCGATTTGTATCTAAATATCTTCAGAAGATGGATTCCGCCGCTGGGAGGACTTGACTTTTCACCCATTATTGCGTTGATAGTATTGCAGATTATACAAAACATCATACTCTATGGATTAATAAATATTAAGTAATAAGGTAGCGTGAAATGAAAATTATAATCTTTGGAGCAACGGAAGTAGGCTGTCTCCTGGCAACCGAGTTTTTCGAAGATCACGACATAACAATTATAGATAAAGAAGAAAACCGAACAGATGAATTTAATAAGCTCGATATAAGCTTTGTACATGGAAACGCCACCGATACAAGAGTTTTAAAACAAGCTGATATAAGAAATGCCGATGTTTTTATAGCCTGCACTGCAATTGATGAAGCAAATATAGTTGCATGCCTTGCTGCCAAAAAAATAAGCGGCATAAGAACAATTTGTTTTGTCAGCAAAGGGGAATACAAAAATGCAATAAGCCCAAATGATTATTGCGGATTTTTTATAGACTACATAATCTGGCCGGAAGAATTATTAACACAGGATATTTTCAGAATAGTAACCGTTGCTCACGCGCTTGATGTTGAAAATTTTGCAGACGGCAAAGCAAGACTTCTGGAGTATAAAGTAAAACCGGGCCTATCAATCATTAACCAAAAATTAAAAGACATAGGTTTTACAAAAGACACAATTATCGTAGGACTAACAAGAAATTGCCAGCTATTTATTCCTAACGGTGACACTGAAATTCTGGAAGGAGATAAGCTTATTTTTATGGGAACCCCGCATTCTCTTGATATTCTTGCCGGAACTTTTTTCCACGAAAAAGAACAGGTCAAATCAGCAGCTATTATAGGCGGAGGAAATGTCGGAGCTATGCTGGCTAAAAGTCTTGATGATTTGAAAATCAAAACAAAAATTATTGAAAAAGATTACGATAGATGCCAGTTCTTAGCACAAACGCTGGAAAGGACACTCGTAATCCACGGTGACGGCACAAATTTGAAAATTCTCGATGAAGAAGAAATCGGTTCAAGCGATATCGTAATTAGTGTTACAAACAACGACGAAAGGAACCTGCTGTGCTCTCTTTTATGCAAACAGCTCGGAGTAAAACGCGTAATAGCCCGTGTTGCAAAGGTTTTAAATATACCTTTGTTTGAAAAAGTCGGAATAGATATTGCAATTTCTCCAAAAAATTCAGCAATAAATGAAGTCAAAAATGACCTTGAGGAAAATGACGCGGATATTCTTGCCACTGTAGAACAGGGTCAGGGCGAAGTTCTGGAAATAACTGTTAAAGAAGAATTTAAGGATAAAATGATTATGGATTTAAAACTTCCTGCAAGAGCAATTATCGGTGCAATCCACCGTAAGAACTCCGTTATAATTCCAAAAGGTGACACTACAATAAAAACAAATGATGTGCTCATTACCTTTACAATGGCTGAAAATGCAGAGATTATTAAAGAATTCTTCAAGGTGGGGTAATGCGGTTAAACTATTTATTTTACGCCATAGGAGTTGTTATAAAGTATTCTGGAATAATGCTTCTGGTGCCTGTACTTATTGCATTATTTTATAAAGATTTTTATTCAGTAGTTCCTTTTCTAAGCTCCGGAATTATCTCAATATTATTCGGTATCGGGTTAAAAAGACTGGCAGTTTCAAAAGGAAACATTGATAATTTAAATGATATAAAGAAATCTGAAGCACTGTTTATCGTCGCAATATCGTGGGTAATTTTCGGACTAATAACATCAATCCCATATTTATTTTACGGAATAAATTTTGTGGATTCATTATTTGAAGCTGTATCCGGCATAACAACAACAGGCGCTACAATACTAACCCATTATAACTATCCGCATACAATATTTTTCTGGAGATCCTTTACACAATGGCTGGGCGGTATGGGGATAATAGTATTATTCGTTGCAGTATTGCCACAGTTTGCAGTTGCCGGCCGGCAAATGTTTTTTGCAGAAGCCCCCGGCCCAACAGAAGAAAAGTTATCCCCCCGCATAAGGAATACTGCATCTGCGCTTTGGGGAATATATACAGGATTTACAATAATTGCAGCGGTTTTGCTGTGGTCAGCCGGAATGCCTAAGTTTGATGCTCTATGTAATGCAATGTCAACCCTTGCCGCAGGAGGTTTTTCTCCGCATGAATACAGTATTATGGGTTACCACTCAAATACAATAACATGGCTAACAACTTTTTTTATGTTTTTGGCAGGTACAAGTTTTATTCTACAGTTAAGAGTAATCAAGCAAAAAAATCCGTTTTTATTATTTAAAAGTGAAGAATTCCGTGTTTATACCTATATAATTGTAATTTTATCATGTTTGGTCGGATTAGCACTATATTTTAACGATAACTATAAAATCTTTGATGCAGTAACGGCAGGATTCTATCAGGTAATAAGCATTGCAACCTCAACAGGGAGTGCAAGCACAGATTTTACACAATGGAGTTTCAGCGCAAAACTTTTATTGTTCATTGCAATGTTTACAGGTTCCTGTGCAGGTTCTGTTGGCGGCGGAATAAAAATGACCAGATGGATTCTGGTATTTAAATCAATGAAAAGTGAAATTTTCAGAATTTTACACCCGAATGCAATTGTGAATATAAAAATAGACAATACAATAATTCCGTCCGAGGTAATCCGACAAATTATAGTATTTGTATTCTTTTACTTCTTTATATTTTTAGTCAGCGCAATCTTAATATCACTGATAGAGCAAAACGCAGTAACCGGTATAACAGGCTCCATAACAGCACTAGGAGATATTGGCCCGGGATTTGGTTCAACAATAGGTCCTATGGGAAACTATAGCAGTATGCATATTGCTACAAAACTAATTTTTATTGCGAATATGCTTGTCGGCCGCTTGGAATTAATTCCATTTCTGGTATTATTTCAGCGTGATTTCTGGTCTATTAAACAAAATTAATCTGAATAAATGATTGAAATGAACAAAAAACATGCTTAAATCGTTATAAAGAAGAAACGATTTTGAGGATAGCTATTTTGTATTTAAATATAAAAAAAATTATAATACTAGGTTTATCATTTACTCTTATTGCAAGCACCTCTGCATTTGCTATAGAAGAAATTACAATTGAAAAAAACAGTATTCTTACTCTCAATGATTGTATAAAAATAGCTCTGGGAAACAGCCCTATTATAAAAAGATATAAATATAATTACGGTGTTTCTAAAAGTAACGTAGGAATTGCAAAGGCTGCATATTTCCCGACAATAGGCGTAGGCACAGGATATACGTTTACAGAAACATCTTCTTCAGGCCGATACAGCAATATGATAAATGGACGCAATGCCTATACTGTAGAGGCATCACTGAATCAATTAATCTGGAATTTTGGTAAGACAAACGCAAACATACGTATGCAAAAGTTCAACCTCATAACAGCACTGTTTAACTTTGACGACGGGGTTCTGGATACAATTTATGAGGTAAAAACGAATTATTACAACGTACTTGCTGCAAAAGCCTCCGTAGATATAAACAAAGCCAATGTTCAAATAAATGAAAGAAATTATCAAAGGACAAAAGCATATTACGATGAGGGTATCAGGTCAAAGATTGATCTTGTAAATGCCGAAGTTAACCTCAGCGATTCCAAAGTTACCCTGGTTGATGCGGAAAAAGCCTACAAAAATGCTATGGTATCGCTGAATAACTCCATGTATATAGCATTCTCGCCGGATTATGAAATAACCCCTACTGAAAATTTTAACTTAAGCACATATATAATAAATCTGGAAGAATTAGACAAAAAAAATGATTTAGATTCACTACCAGCCGAGGTATCAGATGCAACACTTACCTCAACTGTCGAAAAAACAGATATCCTGACAGACTATAAGTTTGAAGAATTTCCGTATACATTTGAAAAAGCAGTAGAGCTTGCATACCAGAACAGACCTGATATAAAAGCCTATGAAGCCACTTTAAAAGCAATGGAACAGAATCTTTTATATATCAAACGGGAATATTATCCTGAAATTTCTGCCAGTGCTGGATATGGATACAGAAACACAAATTCCACAAGCTCATTCAATGTTGGAGTAAACCTTTCCACCAGCCTAAATATTTTGAGCAAAAAACACGAAATCGACAGCGGAAAACTTCAAGTTATGCTGGCGCAAAATGAAATTGATCTTTTAAAACAAAATGTATACTTTGAAGTACAAAATGCCTATGTAAATATGATAGAATTAGAAAGACAAATTCCGCTTTTAGCAGTAAAAGTCCGGCAGACATTAGAAAATTTTGAACTTGCTGACGGCAGATATGCAGTAGGGCTCGGAGATTTTATTGAGCTTCAGGACGCAAAGGTTCAATACAATAACGCGCAGCATACCTACGTACAAACGGTGTATAATTATAATGTAGCCCGTGCAGAACTTGAAAAAGCAATGGCATTGCAGCAGGATGTTACAATAACAATTGAGGATGTAAATTAAATGAACAAAAAATACCTAATTATATTAGCAGCAGCTATTCTGGCAGTTATCATATTTTTGATAATAAGTACTAAAACAAACGGCATAAAATATGAAACGCGAAAAGTCCAACAATGCACAATAACCGAGGTTGTTGAGGCATCGGGCACCGTAAACCCTGTCAATACAGTCAGCGTAGGTTCAACTGTATCCGGCTTGATAAAAGAGATTTATGTAGACTTCAACTCTGTAGTAAAACAGGGGCAAATTTTAGCCCAGATTGACCCTGCAACATTTCAGGCATCAGTAGATCAGGCCTCAGCACAAATCAATAACGCAAAGGCAAGCCTTGCAAATGCACAGGCAGTTATGGAAATGTCAAAAAAAACTTACAACCGTTACAAAAACCTTTACGCTAAAAATTTTATAGCAAAAAGTGAACTTGATCAGGCAGAAAGTGATTATCTGGCAAATATAGCACAGGTAAACTCCGCCAAAGCACAAATTGATCAGGCTCAAGCTACATATAACACTGCAATTACCAATCTTGGCTACACAAAAATTATAGCACCTGTTGACGGTACAATCGTTTCACGTGAAATAGACCTTGGACAGCCGGTTGCAGCAAGCTTCCAGGCGCCTGAGTTATTCACAATTGCTCAGGATTTAACAAAAATGCAAATCGAAGTGAATGTTTCAGAAGCTGATATCGGAAAAGTTAAAGAGGGACAGGATGTAACCTATACACTTGACGGATACCCCGATTTGAACTTTAGCGGAAAGGTAACACAAGTAAGAATTTCACCTACAACCGTATCAAACGTAGTTACCTATGTTGTTATCGTTGACGTAAATAATGAAGACTTAAAGCTTATACCGGGTATGACAGCAAATGTTTCAATCATAACAAATAAACAAGAAAATGTGCTTTGTGCGCCGAATGTTGCATTAAAATATACACCCGAAACATCCGGGCAAAAATACCAAAATCAGGGTATCTGGATTTTGGAAAAAAACAAGCCGGTCAGGGTTGAGGTTGAACAGGGCGCAAGTGATGATTCAAGATTTGAAATTATATCAGATAAAATTAAAGAAGGCGATCTGGTAATAACCGGCTCCACAGGAAGTAAAAAGACAACAACACAAACAAGAAGACGCGGTCCGGGGATGTTCTAATGGCACTGATAGAAGTAAAAAATGCAATAAAAACTTATCAAACCGGTGATGACAGCTTCAACGCCCTTAATGATGTATCATTAAGCATTGACGAAGGGGAATTTGTCGCTATTATGGGCGCGTCCGGTTCCGGCAAATCAACTTTTATGAATATGCTCGGTACATTGGACAAACCCAACAGCGGAAGTTACTTTCTGGACGGTATTGACATGCTTTCACTTGGCTCAAACGAACTGGCTGAGGTTAGAAATATTAAAATGGGTTTTGTTTTTCAGGGATTTAATCTGATCTCCAGAACATCAGCACTTGAAAATGTTGAGCTTCCGATGATATATAAGGGAATTCAGGAGGAGGAACGCCGGATTAGAGCAAAAGAAGCCTTAAAAATTGTAGGACTTGAGAACAGGGAAGATCATATGCCGAACCAGATGTCCGGCGGACAACAACAGCGTGTTGCAATAGCACGTGCTATTGTAAATGATCCTCCTCTGATTCTGGCAGACGAACCTACCGGTAATCTTGATACTAAAACAAGTATTGAGGTTATGGAATTCTTTGTAAAACTCAACGAACAAATGAATAAAACTATCGTACTTGTAACCCATGAACCGGACATTGCAGAATACTGCAAGCGTGTTGTGAGGTTTAAAGACGGCAATATAATTTCCGACGAGGTGAAAAGATGATAGATTTCAAATCCACCTTAAAAATGGCAATAGTATCACTAAAGATAAACAAAATGCGCTCAATACTGACCAGCCTTGGTATAATTATAGGTGTAAGCGCAGTTATCATAATGCTTGCAGTAGGATCTGGCGCAAGGGAAAAAATTGCAAAAGATATGGAATCAATGGGCAGCAATTTATTAATGATAAGATCCGCATCTGCTACTTCCGGCGGGGTCAGAATGGGATTCGGAACAAAACCGTCATTGACACTGAAAGATGCTGATGCAATCTACAAAAACTGCCGCGGAATTCTGGCAGTTGCACCATATTCCTCCGACACAAGCCAACTAACTTACGGAAACCAGAACTGGTCTACAACAGTAGGCGGTACTACTGCTGAATATATTTTTATAAGAAATTATGAAATTGATTCCGGCAGAAACTTTATTGAAGAAGACATAAAAAATAACACCAAAGTTGCGATTATCGGCAGTACAATTGCAACAGAACTGTTTGGTGATATGAATCCGATAAATAAGACAATGCGTATTGGCAATGTTCCTTTTAAAGTCATCGGTCTTTTGAAAACCAAAGGGGAAAGCGGGAACGGTATGGATCAAGATGATTTGGTATTTATACCTATTACAACCGCACAGAAAAAAGTTCTCGGAACAGATTATCCCGGAACTGTAAAAATGATTAACGTAAAAGCCCAGAATTCGGAAGTTTTAGAAACCGCACAGGAAGATATAGCTGAACTTTTACGAACAAGACACAATATAGGTAAGAATCAGGAGGATGATTTTGAAATAAGAAACCTCGCAGAAATGCAAGAGACTATTAAGTCCTCCGCAAAAACAATGTCGATTTTGCTCGGAGCTATAGCCTCCGTATCACTTTTAGTAGGCGGCATTGGCATTATGAACATTATGCTTGTATCAGTTACTGAAAGAACTAAAGAAATAGGCATCCGAATGGCAATAGGAGCAAAGGCGTCCGATATCAGAATACAATTTTTAATTGAATCTTTTCTTTTATCAATAATTGGCGGTATAATAGGTGTTTTCATAGGAATTTTAGGTGCAAAAATAGTTGAACTTACAGATGCAATGACTGTCGCCATTTCAAGCGGTTCAATCTTATTATCTTTAGGGTTCTCCGGAGCAATAGGAGTTCTATTCGGATATTATCCGGCATACAAGGCCTCTCTCCTTAACCCTATTGATGCCCTGAGGTATGAATAATTATAAAGCTTCCAACAAAGCTATTTTCATCAAATCCGTATTAGGTCTTAGCCCTGTCCATATTTCTTCTGCCGCGGCTGCTTGTCCGATAAACATATCAACACCGTTGACGGTTTTATATCCCAGCTCTTGCGCCAACTTCAAAAATACAGTATTTTTCGGATTATAAATGACATCATAAACAAGCGCGCCCTGAGGAAGTGTTCCCAATTGAAGCTTCTCTACAGGTGTCATATCAGCAGATCTTCCCAGCATGCCAATCGGGGTAGTATTAACAAGAATATCCACCATTGACAAATCCCTGATATACTCTATCTGATAGGCATCAAATTGAACTTTAGGAAACACCTTACGCATATAATTCAATAACTCCAGAGAATTCGGGATACTTCTGGTATAAAATCGAATTTCCTTAACTCCGGAATCCGCAAGCGCAACAGAAGCAGCATGCGCCGCACCGCCCGTACCTAAAATCCCGGCCACCTTCCCTGTCAGACTAAACTCTTTAGGTATAGCATTTCTAAAACCAATAACATCTGTATTATAACCCTTCATAGTCCTATCAGGATTTATAATTACCGTATTTATAGCACTTGCAATATCTGCATATTTATCAACTTCATCAATAAAAAGTGCAACAGGAAGTTTCAAAGGAATAGTTACATTAAATCCTTTGTAATTATTATTTTTCAAATACTTAATTCTTTCAACAAGAGTTTCCGGCGGAGTTTCTATAGTTTCATATTCTGCGGCAATACCTAGACTTTTAAATCCTGCCTTATGAATAACAGAGGACAGTGAATGTCCCAAAGGATAACCGATTACACAGAATTTGTTTTCGCGTCTGTCCGCCACTTGCGGCGCATCAACTTGTGAACACTGCTGATTAGGTTGCGGCTGCACCATAACAGGCTGTGGCTCTTGGTTAAAAGATTGTGTCGCAATGTAAGGTTTTACAGTTTCAGGCGGAGGCGTTTGCTCCGGTTCGGGTTGTACAGCTTCAGAATTAGTTTTACTTTGTAATTCTTCAACAGAAATTCCGAGTTTTTTAGCCTTTTTTTGTAAATATCTTTCATAAAGATCTTTATTCAGCATCTTCCGTAACCTCTTTTTTATATCCGCACTTCAGATTAGAGCAGACAATTGTATCACCTTTTTTCAAGACTTTCTTTACCAAAAGTGACCCGCAAGTCGGACAAACTTCACCTGTCGGCTCATTCCACAGGACAAAATCGCATTCCGGATACCGGTTACAACCGTAAAATACAGTACCACGCTTGGATTTTCGCTCAATAATTTCACCATTATCACATTTCGGGCATTTTACTCCGGTTGATTTTCTGAATGGTTTTCTATTCTTGCAGTTTTGGTTTGTACATTCCATATATTTACCATAGGGACCGGTTTTAAATACCATATCAGAGCCGCATTTTTCACATTTTTCCTCACAAACTTCCTGCTGTCTTTCTTCTATATTATCCTCAGCCTGTTCTGTTAATACATTCATTGACATAACTGTTTTGCAATCAGGATAGCCTGAGCAGCCCAAAAATTGTGTGCCGAATTTACTGGTTCTTACAACCATTGGCTTGCCGCAATTCGGACAATTTATACCGGTTTCTATATTAATCTTTTTAGCTGTTTTCATCACCGAATTTACTTCTTCCATAAACGGGTCGTAAAAGTCTTTCAAAACTTTATTCCAAACTGCTTTTTTATCAGCAATTTTATCCAATTTTTCTTCCATACCGGCCGTAAACTTATAATCCATAATGTCTGAAAACTGAGCCACAAGCTGTTTTGAAACAGCACGTCCAAGAATTGTAGGATGAAGTGCCTTATCACGTTTTTCGACATATTTGCGGGTTTGAATTACCGTAATAATTGTTGCATAAGTCGACGGCCGCCCTATCCCGTATTCTTCAAGGGCTTTAACAAGTGAAGCCTCATTATATCGCGGAGGCGGCTGTGTAAAATGCTGTTTCGGAGTAACTTTTTCGCATTCGACGTTGTCGCCTTTTTCAAGATCCGGAATTTTTGAATCTTCAACTTTTTCTTCTTCATTATCATTATAAAGTTTCAAAAAACCGTCAAAAGTCACCTTGCTTGTACCGGCTCTGAGAATATAATCGCCTGCTGTGATTTCAACCGATTTATTGGCAATTTCAGCATTTGACATCTGGGATGACATAAATTTATCCCATATAAGCTTATACAATTTATACTGATCACTATCCAGGTATTGTTTAATACTTTCAGGAGTTCTTTCAGGGTATGAAGGACGTATTGCCTCGTGGGCATCTTGAACATTTTGCTTACCTTTTGCGTAAACATTGGGAGTTGATGGATAATACTTATCACCAAAGTTATTCAAAATAAAATCTTTAGCCATTTCCATTGCATCATCTGATACCCTAGTACTATCCGTTCTCATATATGTGATTAAACCTACTGCACCATTTTCAAGCTCTATACCTTCATAGAGTCTTTGGGCAACCTGCATTGTTTTTTGAACACCGAAGCCGAGTTTTGAGCTTGCAGCACGCTGAAGGGTTGATGTAATAAAAGGTGCTGTCGGCTTACGTTTTGTAGATTTATTTGTAACTTTTGACACAAAAAAATCAGATTTTTGCAAATATTCAACAATTTTTTGTGCTTCTTCTTGGTTTTTTATTGTTTTTTCAAGAGGTTTGTCTTTGAATTTGGAGACTTCAGCTTCAAATATTTTACCGTCTTTTGCAAGGTCAGCATGGATAGACCAGTATTCCTGAGGAACAAATGCCTCTATCTCATCTTCACGCTCACAAATCATTCTAAGCGCAACGGATTGAACTCGCCCCGCTGAAAGATTATAATTTCCCATCTGCTTCCACAAAACAGGACTTAACTTATAACCCACAAGTTTATCAAGTATCTGACGTGTCTGCTGTGCCTGAACCATATCCATATTAATCATTCGCGGATGTTCTACCGAATATTTCACAGCCTTCGGAGTAATCTCATTAAATTCAATTCTTTTAATTTTTTCATCCGGAACTTTTAAAACCTGTCTAACATGCCAGGCAATTGCTTCCCCTTCACGATCCGGGTCAGAGGCAAGATAGATATTATCAAATTTTTGCGCAAGTTCATTCAACTTTTTAACTACAGCCTTTTTGCCAGGAATAATTTCAAATTTGGGCTCAAAATTGTTGTCCACATCAAAGCCTAAATTATCAGTTTTCGGGTCTTTCTGGGGCAAATTTCTTATATGCCCGTAACTCGCCTCAATCTGGTAGCCGTCCCCCAAAATCTTTTTTATTGTTTTAGATTTTGCAGGAGACTCAACGATTACAAGCGATTTCTCTTTCTTATTTGATTTTTTAGCTGCTTCTGCCAATGTTATGCCTTTTTATATCTGTCTGAGCCAACCTGTTTTATTATGCCCTTAAGCTCCATAGTTGTCAAGTCCGTCAATAATTCTTCCACACTAAAACCGGTTATTGAAATCAGCTCATCTATCCCTTTTTCTTCTATCTCAAGAGCTTTTAAAATAATCCATTCATTTTCATCCAATAAGGGAAGCTCTGTTTGTCTTACTCCTTTTTTAACTTCCCAATTAAGGGCATTTAATATATCATCCGAAGATGTCACGAGAGTTGCACCGTTTTTTAAAAGTTTATAAATCCCTTCTGTATTCGGATTTGAAATCAAGCCCGGCATACACATTAACTCCCTGCCCTGTTCCAGTGCCAAATTTGCAGTAATCAAAGCACCGCTTTTCAATGATGCCTCGGCAACAAGAGTGCCGTATGAAAGACCCGACACAATCCTGTTTCTCTGTGGAAATCTGAACTTCAATGGTTCAAATGTCGGAAAATATTCACTTACAACAGCGCCGTTGCCATTCTCTATTCTTTCATACAAATGTTTATTACTTGCCGGATAATAAAAATCCAGCCCGCTTGCAATTACACCTATCGTTTTTAAATTATTTTCAAGTGCTGCGATATGTGCCTGAGAATCAATCCCTGCAGCAAGTCCGGAAACTATACAGATATCCGTTCCCGAAAATTGGCTGATTATCTTATTTAATTCTTCTTTGGCGCTATAAGTTGCCCTTCTGGAGCCGACTATAGCCAGTGTCCTTTCCAGATTACACACATCCAAACTGCCTTTATAATATAAAACTACAGGAGGATCAGCAATATTTTTAAGTATTCGCGGATAATTTTCGTCTTGAAAAGTTAGGTATTTTACATTCCGACTTGTCACATCTTCCAGCACTTTGTCAGGATTTATTTTATCCCGAAGGGACAAAAATTTTTCTGCCTTTTTGATGTTCAATTCATCAATATTCATCAGGTCATAACGCGAAGCATTAAATGCCGCCTCAATATCGCCAAAATAATTGTATAATCGTCTTATAAAACCACTGTCTATTTGTTCAATTGATGACAGCGCTATCCAGTACTTACCCTTCATCCCTTTTCTTCTTAACTTTTTCTATCAATAACTTTACGTTTTCTTTTTCTTCATCCGGCACATCAAGCTTTATGTAATCTTCAAAGTATTCAACGGAATCATCATAGTCCCCTCGTGCCATAAAAAGTATCCCGACTTTTTTATATGCGGGATGGAATTTTTCATTTACGGTGATTGCTTTCAAATAATTTGAAATAGCTTTGTCTATCTCATCATTTGCTTCATAAGCCTGTGCAAGTATATAATATACAAATTCATTATTTTCTTTATACTCTAGAACATTTTCAAAATTTTCAATTGCAAGCTGGTAGTTGCCAAGTTCAAAATGTACCCTGCCAAGATCATAATAGGCATCGTAATTATCCGGTTGTCTTTCCAGAATCTGTTCCAATTCATCAACAGCCAGATCCAGTCTGGCGTCTTCCATATAAAATCTTGCAAGATAATGTGACAAAATCAATTCATCCGGCAGCTCATAAATCCCTGTATTCAAAAGTCCTATGCCGTGTTCATAGTCCTTTTTACGGTAATAAATATCTGCAAGATTAATATATGCCTGAACAATTTTCGGGTTCAATTCAAGCGCATGAAGATAATTAGTTTCAGCCCTTTCATAGTCACCTTTATTCGCATAACATAGTGCAAGATTGTTATAAATTTCTGCATTTTCGGGATTTGTTTCTAAAATTACCGTAAAAGTATCTATAGCCTTATCCCAGTCACGTTTTTTAAAATATTCAACTGCTTTTTCCAAATTTTCCTGCATAATATTCCCTCTACAGTCCCAATGTCATACCTGAATCTTCACCGGCTTCGGAGCCTATATTTTTAATAACTGTTCTTGTGTTTCCGGTTGCCTGAAAATCTTTAGGTTCGATTGTCATTCTTATTTTATCCGCATAAATTGTTCTTACTCCCTGCGTTATACTTGACCGGCCGGTAAAATATATTTCATTTGGTTTGCCGGTGGTTTTATCGGGATAAAAAGTTATTTTGGGACCTACTGCATAATAATCTTGGTACCATACGTTAACATTCCCGCTGGCATTATAAATATTTTTCTTTTTATTGTATTCCTGATAATTAGATTTCAAAATCAATTTATCTCCGCCTTCCATTATGGCATTAGAGGTAGTGTTTCCCGTTGCTGTCAAAATTTCAGTCGCAGGATCGTACACAAACTTGTCGGCAAAAGATTCGTTATTCTGCTCTTTTACCCTTGCATTACCTATCAATGTTATATTTTTTAAGTCACCGTTTTTATCGGTTTTAATTGTGGCATGGTTGGAAAAAGTTTCAATGTCTTTATATTTTATAGTTACATTTCCATCAGCATCCATAACACCGGAATTTGTATCATATTCTTGCGTATCAGCATTTATAACTACAATAGGCGTTTTACCGTCATAGACAATAGATTGAGTATCACCTTCGGCTTTAATTACTTTTGTTATCAATGAAACTTTTAAAATATTCGCTTTAACTTCACGCTTTTTATTCTTTTTAACCTCATATGCATAAGGCTTGTCATAAAAAGTCGCAGTATCAAGCTGTTGATTCTCCGTCATATTAACATCCGCAGTCTGACCTTCGACACGCAAGTCATCAACAGAAACTTTTACATCACCCTCAAATTTAATCTTATTCTCGGATTCTGCATAGCTCTGATTTTTGGAATCAATAACAAGATCAGATGCGCTTACTGCAATTCCCGTAATCAATATTGCCGCTGTTAATACCGCAAGTATCCTTTTCATTTTGTCTCCTTAGTTTCATATATTTTAGAAGTTGTATTTCCTATAATTTTAAAATGTTCGTAATCAGGACTGATTTCAACCTTATCTGCTGTTGCGACAAAGTTGTCATCACGTGTAATTTTTACATTACCTGTTGCAATAATAGGTTGGTCATTACCCGCGTAGCGTAGCCTGTCCGCCTTTAATGTTGTACCGTCCTCAAGCACTATAAATGTATCCTGATACAAAACTATAATTTTTGTGTTGGAATTATAGCTGCCTTTTGATGATTGAAAACTCATTGCAACTTCATTCTCTTTATAAAAATTCCCGATTACATTATCCATTATAGCAACTTCATTCTTACTATCATATGAACCGGTTTCACCATAAATTTCCCAGTATTTTTTTTCATTTTTAGTCTCTGTCAAAATTATACCGTTAATCCAAGCTTCTTGCCGATCTTTCTCTGTTGAAAGCTGGCTTCTGTTAAAGTCATGCGTAATTACACCGGCAGATACAAACGCCCATACCATTACAGACGCAAGTGCAGCAAATGCACCAACATATGCTTTCTTTTTCCTGCTTAAATTACGCCACCAGTTCATACAAAAATTTTAGCATGAAGGAATTCTATTATCAATTTTAAGATTAAAATATTTACCATGGACAATCATCCGTATCTTCCAGCCATCTAATTTTATAAGCGCGGAGCAACAAAGATTAAGAGAGAACTCATAGTAATAGGGTCATCCTCAGTTGAAAATCCATTATAAGAAAATATTTGAGTTAAACCATTATTAAATTCAACATTATAGCGAGAAACCTCATTACTCTGATAAACCCTGCCATCTTTAGTTGTATAAGTAGAATATCCAAGGCTTTTCAAAGCAACTCTACCATAATTTTTAGAAACCTTTAAATATTGTAAATAATAGGGTTATAGTTCTGATTGAGGATTTTGTTAATGATACACCCGAAACCAGTGCTATATCTACTTAAAGATCTCGCCCTTCCCGCTTTGCGTTCTTCTTAATTCTTTCATTCTCGACATCCTTTTTATAAAATAATATTAGTAAATTTTACTGCAAGTTACTAAGAAAAATATTAATTATATTTAATATTTATATGATATTTTCGACTTTTGTTATATAATTAAAAAGAAAGATTAGGGAATACGGGGGAAAAATTATGCCTATACGATATGATGCAGGTGAAGTTATTACAGCAATGGTAACACCTATGGATGAGAAAAGAGAGATTGACTACAACAGTGTAGAATCTCTTACTCGGCACCTGATTAATAACGGAAGCGACGCAGTTCTTGTATGCGGTACAACGGGAGAATCTCCGACGCTTACACACGAAGAAGAAGTCGAAGTAATAAGCACAGTAAAACGTGCAGCCGCTAACAGATGTAAAATCATCGCCGGTGCCGGCTCAAATTCGACGGATACAGCGGTTATGTCCGCAAAATTAGCCCAGAAAGAAGAAGTAGACGCTATTTTATCCGTTGCCCCTTATTATAATAAACCTTCGCAAAAAGGTATTATCGAACATTTTTCTGCAGTAGCTGAAGCCGTTGATATTCCGGTTATTTTATACAACATTCCGTCAAGAACAGGAGTCACAATGCAACCTGCAACAGTTGCTTATCTTGCAGGGAAATACGATAACATCGTTGCATTAAAACAAAGCTGCCCAGATATGGATATGGTGAGCGAAATGAGAATGCTATGCCCGGAAGATTTTATGATTTATTCCGGCGATGACAGCCTGACTCTACCTATGCTTTCACTGGGTGCGCATGGCGTAATCTCAGTCGCTTCCCACCTTTTGGGCGCTGAAATTAAATCCATGATTAGAAACTTTAAAACAGGAAACCCGACAGCAGCAAAAAATATGCACACAAAACTTTTCCCTGTATTCAGGAAGCTTTTTATGGCGCCTAATCCGGTTCCTATAAAAGCAGCTCTTGCTCACAAAAAACTGATAAATGAATATGTGAGAAGGCCTCTGGTAGAACTAACCGACGACGAAAAAATTATTCTTTTCTCTGCTGTCGACGGATTCCACGCAGATTAGCCCGTATCGGCTATAAAAGAAATTTTATTTTTGATAAAATTATATCAGTATAGAGAGGATAAATAAAAGTGAAAAACAAGATTATTATGTTTTGGGCAATTATACTTATTGTAATCGTTTCAACGGTTATAATATTTGTAAAGCCTACAAAACTCGGACTGGATTTGGTAGGCGGTTCACGTCTTGTGCTTGAGGCGGAAACTACTCAATCCATTGCAAAAATAACACCCGAAGTTATGAGTCGCTTGCAGTTCGCAATCGAAAACCGTGTAAATAAACTCGGTGTTGCAGAAACAGTCGTTCAACAAGTTGGCGATAAAAGACTTTTAATCGAAATTCCAAACGTTACAGATTTGAAAGAAGCAAAAGCTTTTTTGGGTGAAACAGCACAATTGGAATTCAAAAAAGAAGGAACAGATTCCGAAGGCAACCAGATTTGGGTAGATACAGGTCTGACAGGTCAGGATTTGTCAAGGTCTTCACTCAGTACAGATCAGACAGGTCAATGGGTTGTTTCTCTGGAGTTTAATGATGCAGGTGCCAAAAAATTTGCAGATCTCACCAAATCATTAGTTGGACAGCAGATGGCAATCTTCTTTGATGGTGAAATTCAATCAGCTCCTGTAATAAGAGAGGCAATCTATGGCGGAAAAGCACAAATCTCAGGCGGTAGCAGCGGATTTGAATACGCCGAAGCAGAAAGAATGGTTAACCTTTTAAATGCAGGTGCACTGCCTGTTCCGGCTAAAATTGTTGAAGAAAATACAGTAGGCCCTACACTCGGCGCTGATAGTATTGAAAAATCAAAACTAGCAGGTATTATTGGTCTTGGTGCGGTTATGCTGTTTATGGTTGCTTATTATAGATTACCGGGCTTGATTGCTGACATTGCATTGATAATATACAGCTTAATATTATTTGCCTTATTTAAAACAATACCGGTAACATTGACACTTGCAGGTATTGCGGGCTTTATACTTTCTATCGGTATGGCAGTTGACGCTAACATACTTATTTTTGAAAGAACAAAAGAAGAATTAAGAGCCGGAAGAAACCTTTTTACAGCAATAAATTCAGGTTTTGACAGGGCATTCACAAGCATATTTGACTCTAATATGACAACAATCATAACCTGTACGATTTTGTACTTACTTGGTACAAGTATTGTCAAAGGTTTTGCTTTAACCCTTGCTTTAGGTGTAATTGTTTCTATGTTCAGTGCAATTACAATAACCAAGAACTTTATGCACCTGATATTCGGAACAGGAGAATTAAAATATCCGGAACTTTTCGGACTCTCTAAAGACGAAATCGGCAAGAGTTATGAAGCAACAGAAACCAAACGTGAAAAAGCCCGTTTCGGGATTTTAGATTAGGAAAGGATTAAATAAAATGTTTGCACTAAAAAGACACTTAGTACATATAGTTAAGTACAGAATTTTATGGATGGTATTATCCGCAATCCTGTTACTTCCGGGCATTATTGCAATGGTATATTCATCAATCACATACCCGAACCATGCCCCGATGAAGGTGGGAATTGACTATACTGGAGGTACAATTTTACAGTATGGCTTGAAGCAGAATATTACAAACAATGATTTGTCAACCACACGTGCTAATCTCGAAAAAATCGGGATAGAAAACCCTTATCTGCAAATCTTAAACGTAAATTCAACACAGCAGGAAGAAACAAAAAATAATATCAGCTCAATTATTTCAATAAGGACAAAGTTTATCGGCGAGAATTCGGATGATGTACAGAATATTACAACTGCTTTGAGCAGTCAGTATGACAGTCCTGAACTTATTCAGGTAAGCTCTGTAGGTCCGACTATGGGTAAAGAGTTATTCAAAAACTCATTAATCGCGGTAGCACTGGCATTTTTAGGTATTTGTATATATCTTTCTCTAAGATTTAGATTTGATTATTCAATCGCGGCAATTTTAGGTATATTGCACGATGTACTTTTTGTTTGCGGTGTATTTTCAATTTTGGGCTTAGTCTATAATGTTCAGATTGACGGTTTATTTATAACTGCGATTTTAACAGTAATCGGATTTTCCGTACACGATACAATTGTTGTATTTGATAGAATAAGAGAAAATTTAAGATACTATTCTAAGAAAATGTCCTTTGGTGAGATTGTAGATGCTTCCGTAAATCAAACGTTAGCAAGAAGTATTAATACATCTTTAACAACGTTAATTACCTTACTGGCGTTATATTTCTTTGGCGGAGTAACGACCAAGGATTTTGTTTTAGCAATGATTTTAGGTATCGCTATAGGAACTTATTCAAGTATATTTTTCTGCAGCATGCTGATTGACTTCTGGAACGATAAGAAAAACGGTCCAAAAGCACCTGCTAAAGAAACTGTTGCAGCATAAATCTCAAACAACCAAATGTAAAGGGCGGTAAATCCGCCCTTTTTAATACTTTAAAGAAAATTTTAAGGTATCTTGCAGTTTTTGTGCCGCATCAAAGCAGGCTTTTTTGGAAATCCCATCAAGTTTCA
>CAYYAG010000018.1:6717-13071 GCA_964470005.1 uncultured Muribaculaceae bacterium | reverse complement strand
TTTAATTGCCTCAATCATGCCGGTTTCATCCGCAATATTTTTTCCTGCAATATCAAAAGCCGTACCGTGCCCGGGGGAGGTTCTTATAACATCCAACCCGATTGTCATATTAACCGTTTTGGAACCGGCAACAGTTTTAATGGGGATTAAGCCTTGGTCATGGTAGTTTGCAATATAGCAGTCATAACTGCTTTCAGAATATGTTCCTACATTAAAATACTCCTTTGCCGCATTTACAAATAAAGTATCAGCCGGAAGCGGGTTTGTAATGTTAATTCCACATCCGCGCAAAACCTCAACAGCAGGCTGTAAAATTTCTATTTCTTCCCACCCTAAAATCCCATCCTCTCCTGCATGCGGATTAAAACCGCAAAGCGCAAACGTTGGCGAATTTATCTTCAATTTTTGAACAAAAAATTTATGCAAGTTTTGGATTTTTGTAATAACAAGTTCTTTGGTTAAGTTTATATCCTTTAGGGCACAATGCCGTGTCAAAAGCAGCACTCGAAAGCTTCCCGCAACAAAAAGCATCTCTGCAAGTTGTCCGTCATGAGCAAGATATTCCTGTAAAACTTCAGTCTGCCCGTTAAAATTGTGCCCTGCAAGATGCAACGCGTTTTTTGCAACGGGCGCGGTGACTATAGCCCTGCCTTTAACTTCACATGCCTTTTTTAAGGATTGAAAGCTAAATTCTCCCGCCGCTTTTGTAATTTGTCCCGGTAAAATATCCAATGTTTCATACGGGATTTCAATAATTTCGTAATCTTTATCCAATTTCCCGTAAAAATCAAGAATTTTTTTGTTTGAGATTAAAACAACATCCGAAACCGGCAAATCAAGCTTATTTAATGCTTTTATTGTTACTTCCGATCCGATACCATTCGGATCTCCGGTTGTTATTAATATTCTATCCTTCATGATGATCAAAATATCTTAAAATATCGATTAACGTATTAACTCCGCCGAGATTTCCTGATTTTGTAACTACCCACCGCGCATCATGATCCATACACAATGCGATTGCAGGAGCCACTTCATCAATCAACTGTAATTGCATTGTACCGATTTTAGAACAGCATTTATAGGAAGTTTCACCACCCAGTGTAATTAAAATCAATTCTTTTTTTTCTATAACCTGTTTCGTTAATTCTGCTAAAAAATCGGTTATAACACCGGCCAGTTCTGCCTTAGTAAGCTCTGCACGCAAGGATTCATCGGAAAATCCGTCAAAGTTTTTGATTAAGTTTGAAGTATGTACAACGACTATATTATTATCAGCAAGGTTGGATACAATTCTGCCTACAAGATCCTCCTTAACCCCACCGAGAACCGTTTCCAAATCCAAACTTATTATAAGGGTATTTTCGTCAAATTCTTCACTCTGTTCCAAACGTTCAATCTGGTTTGCAGTAATCTGTGTTGCGCTGCCTGAAACAATAAACTTTGGAAGTTCCGATAATGTTTTGGTAACACAGTCGATATCAATATCAGGAAACCAAACATTGCTGAATGCACGCGCCGCGGCAGCGGTTCCGGCAGGCAGAATACTGTACTCTGATTTCTCTATTGCAAGGACAATTTGTTCTATATCTGTCGTTGAAACAGCGTCTGCTACAATAAGTTTTTTCCCAGCTTTTATAAGCTCATTTAATTTTATAATAATTGGTCCTGCACCCTTCATCACCGTTGACAAATCTAATGATGCAACCAGATTATGATATTCTTCCGGAAGTTGCGTCTTCAAAAATGTTGGCAGATGTGACTCCATTATAGGTGAATGCGGATCTCTTGCCATCTCTGTTCTCTCGATAGGAATACCCTTTAAAAGATGATACCCGCCAACCGTTACGCGCCCCTCGGATGGAAAAGCAGGTATAACAACCGCCGCATCCCAGCCTAAAACCTCTAAAATTGCAAGTGTTTCAACTGCAATATTTCCCCTTACGGTAGAATCTATCTTCTTATAAAAATAATCCGGTTTTAAGACATCCAAAAATACCTGAGCGGTATGTTTTACTTTTTCGTAGGCCTCATGAGGCGTAACATTTCGGGACTCGGTTGATATTGCCCATGCCTGGGTGCCTGCAATATTAAACGGTTCAATCTCATCACTAAGAAGAATTTGCGTATTTGCACCCCTCAAATGAAATTGCAAAGCAGTATCATTAGCCCCTGTTAAGTCATCGGCTATTATTCCTACAACATTAGAATTAACTATCATATAGCAGCTTCCGTATCCCTCTTGGATCCTAATAATCTTATACTATTAGCTATAATCATAAAGTTTTCTCTGTCATTGCCCGTTGCTTTATCAGTCCATTTATTTTGGCCTATTCTGCCGTCTACAGCAACCTGAATTCCCTTCTTCACATATTCTCCGGCAAATTCAGCCTGCTTGTCCCAGACGTCAATATTAAACCAATCAGCGACCTCTGCTTTTGTTTTTGCGTCCCAGCGGTTTACAGCAACAGAAAAATTCGCCTTAACCTTACCTGATTCAAAATATCTGACTTCAGCATCACGACCTACACGACCAACTATTACTACTGTGTTCATTTATACCTCTTTCTTCCTACATTTTACAATAAAAACGAAAATCTTGAGGAAAAAAACAGTTTGATTAAGAAATGTTAAACATCCAGCGGCATTAGCTTGTCTATAGTAAGCCCGAGTGCTATTGCAAGCTTAACAATAACCACTAAAGACGGACTATATTTTTCATGTTCAATTCTTGCCAGATACTCAGGCGTAATATCAGCTTTTTCAGCCAGATACTCCTGCGAAAATTTCTTCCTTGCTCTTTCTGCTCTTAAGTTCTCTGCAAAAATTCTAATTATGTCATCTCTTTCCATATTAATAATATTACCCTTTTTTTTATCCCATGCTAATGATTTATAATCACATTACAGAGATTTATAAATCATACTTGAGTAATTATAGGCTTTCAATTATCCCACTTGATAATAAAATACATGACAATCTGATTTTGTGTTAAAATTTTGATTGTAGCGTTAGGGGGGTCCGCCCCGGGCGATAAATGTTTAAATAAATGTTATTGTTTAAACGAAATTTATCAAAACCCAAAGGACGAAAGGGACAAAATGGAAAAAAACGAATCAACTCTGGGTGTATTAAGACACTCGACATCGCACATTATGGCACAGGCCGTACAAAAGTTGTTCCCACAGGCAAAGTTAGCTATCGGGCCTTCAACTGATACGGGCTTTTATTATGATTTTGATTTAACAGACGGGCATGCTTTTACTGAAGATGACCTTATTAAAATTGAAGAAGAAATGAAAAATATTGTTAAACAAAATCTCTCATTTGAAAAATATGTTATACCTGATGTGGACAAACAAATTGAAGAATTTAAAAAGGAAGGCGAAATCTATAAAGCCGAACTTTTGGAAGAACACCGGAACGACAACCCGACTTTGTATCTAACAAAAGACAAAGACGGGAATGTGCTATTTAATGATCTTTGTGCGGGACCGCACCTTCCAAATACAAGTTATATAAAACCAAATGCAATAAAACTCCTAAAAGTTGCAGGTGCATACTGGCGGGGTAATGAAAACAATAAAATGCTCCAAAGAATTTATGCAACCGCATTCTGGACAAAAGAGGATCTGGCGGATTACCTGCATTTTCTTGAAGAAGCCGAAAAGCGCGACCATAGAAAATTAGGCGCCAAGCTTGATTTATTCTCAACCCGAGATGAACTGGGCGGAGGTCTTGTGTTATGGCATCCAAACCTTGCAATTGTAAGAGAAGAAATTGAAAACTACTGGAGAACAGAACACAGAAAACGCGGTTATGTAATAGTTAACACACCGCATATAGCAAAATCAAAATTATGGGAGATTTCAGGACACGCTGATCACTATAAAGAAAATATGTTCTTTATCCAAAAAGATGACGACAGTGAAGAACAGTTTATATTAAAGCCTATGAATTGTCCTTTCCACATTTTAATTTATCAGGCAAACAGATATTCCTACCGTTCGCTTCCCCTCAGAATGGCAGAACTCGGAACTGTTTACAGAAAAGAAAAATCAGGTGCGCTTTCCGGCCTAACCCGTGTACAGGGCTTTACCCAGGATGACGCACATATCTTCTGTACTCCGGAACAATTAGTTGATGAAATTAATGAAATCATTGACTTTGTTGCAGATACAATGGAAATATTTAACATGGATTTTGAAGTTGAATTATCGACACGTCCGGAAAGTTATGTAGGCGAAATTGAAAACTGGAACAGGGCAGAAGCCGGCTTAAAAGAAGCTATGGACAGACGCGGCATGAAGTATGAAATTAACGAGGGTGACGGTGCATTTTACGGGCCGAAAATCGACTTTAAAGTAAAAGATGCAATCGGCAGAACATGGCAATGTGCGACAATCCAGTTAGACTTTAACCTGCCTGAACGCTTTGGGATTAAATATCAGGATAAAGACGGCGCAATGAAAACACCTGTTATGCTTCACCGCGTAATATTCGGGTCTATGGAACGCTTCCATGGAATTTTAATCGAACATTACGCAGGCGCTTTCCCAACCTGGCTTGCACCGACACAGGTTGCGATTGTTCCGATAAGCAATGAAAAACATGTAGACTTTGCGGAAATTGTCTATAAAAAAATGCGTAATGCGGGAATTAGAGCTAAACTGGACGACCGATCAGAAAGTATGAATTACAAAATTCGTGAGAGTCTGCAGGATAAGAAAATCCCTTATGTTGTTGTAATAGGCGACAAAGAAATTGAAGCAAACTCTGTGGCTGTACGCGCACGCGGCATTGGACAGGTCGGTACTATGAATGTTGACGACTTTATTCAAAAGATAGAAAACGAAATTCATTCCCGGTCATCGGAATCGTTTGCGGGAAAACTCGTTAACACAAATAAGCAGGTTTAATACCTGCTTATTTTTTTAGTTATTATAATATTTGTAAAATCCAAAATAAGTTTTAAATTCTCCGGCGGACAAATTTTCATTTTTTTCTGCAATTCTTCAAGAACTTCTTCTTGCTGTTTATATTCAGAAAAGTCAAACAGTTGTCCGATATCCGCCTGTAAAATTTCTACAATTTTCTCAATTGTTTTTAGTGATGGGGTGGCAAACCCCGTCTCAATTCTGCTTAAATATTTCGGATCAACATTTATTTTTTCTGCAAGCTGAATTTGCGTAAGCTTTCTGGCTTTTCTTGCTTCCTTTATCTTGCTACCAATACATTTCGTCAAATTACCCATAAAGCTATTATATTTTGTTATTTTAGAAAAATAAACTATCTATATATTAGATATTATATTGACAATTCTACTTATTTATAATAATATCAAACTCAAACCAATACTTATGATATTAAAAGTAATCTGGAAGATAGAGCATGAAGTTATTAAAAATTAGTATTATTGTACCGGTTTATAATTGTGCAAAATATTTGCATCAATGTATGGAAAGTCTTATAAACCAAACGCTGAAAGAAATTGAGATTATTTGTATCAATGACGGTTCCACAGATAATTCAGCACAAATCCTACAGGAATATGCGCAAAAGGATCCTCGAATAAAAATTATCAATAAAGAAAACGGGGGACAAGCCTTGGCACGAAATATAGGTATTGATATTGCGGATGGTGAATATATAGGATTCGTTGACAGTGACGACTGGGTTTCTCTGGACTTTTTTGAAAAATTATACAATGCCGCTCAAAAATACGATGCGGAAATTGCCGCTGCAAGTATTATTAGACTGTCTAAGTCACACAAGAAATATCATCTGAAATTTACAGAAGAAAAAATTACAGATGACTACAAAACAAAACTTCAGACATGCAATATTCCGGAGCTATCATATGTTTGGAACAAAATTTACAAAACATCCAGAATAAAAGAGTCTAATTTAAAATTCACCGAAGGAAGACTTTATGAAGATGTAGTATTCACACCGCAAGCATTATATTATTTAAAAAAATTAGTAACAGTGCCGAATACATATTATTATTACCGTAGAAGGGCTGGCTCCACAGTATCTTTAAAGACCCAAAAAACAAATGAAGATGCTATTTGGGCCCGCAAAGAAATGCAGAATTTTTTTATTAAACATAATGTTGATGATATTAAAACAAGCAACACAAGAAAATACAAGCTTTTCGGACTTTCCGTATTCAAAATAAAGACTTACGACAATATAAAAACTTACATGCTATTTAACATTATAAAGTGGAAAATCAAAACCGGTTAAATATTTTGTTTAAAATATTCTGTTATATTATCAACGACAGAAAGCACCTTGGACTTTGCAGACTCATTTTGATATACATTATCTTTTTCATAAAAGCCCCTGTCT
>CAYYAG010000018.1:0-6617 GCA_964470005.1 uncultured Muribaculaceae bacterium | reverse complement strand
CGATTTAAATAACCTCCGATCATTAACATCGTCAATTTGCACAAGAAGCTTTGTCAGCTTGTCCTGAGTTCTGAACGGAAGTTTAAAGAAAACTTCCATTGGTTTTACGGCAGTCTGCAACTCATTCACCGCAAACTGAAGAATAGCAAACCTTTCGTTTTCCGGTCTGCCGGATATTAACCCTACAATATTTTTAAACATCTTTCGATCAGGAATTATTTCCGTAAATTCTTCATCAATAGTCATAACTTCTCTTATAATTTCAGGTTTTTCTTCCGGGTTTTTAACCGGCTTCAAGATCCTTATAACATCCTCAATATCATTTTCAGCAAACCTCCGGCATCGTCCGTTTCTTGCCGCACGCAATATATCAATACATTCGTTCTCTATTATATCTGCGCCTTTTGCTAAATGTCCGAAATACACATTCATTCCCTTTGTATTATACAAAGAGGTTTGAACAGCTGTCGGAGAATTACTGTTCACAACAGGCATGTTCAGCACTTGCCTGCTATTACCGGTATTTTTATTCAAATTAACTTTATCTACAAACATTAAGCCACACCTGTTAAAAGTTCTTCCTGCAAATATAAAATACGGGAAGAACTTTTATTGACTTTTTGTTACGAAATATTAACCATGTTTTTCAATAATAGTCTGCGCCATTTCATCAAGTTTTTGGAAAGTTTCTGCATCAGCCTTACCTTTAATCAAAATAGGTTCAATAAGCTCAACCTTTAGGTTGGAAATCATATCAGACAGCTTTCCGACAAGGTCGCCACCCCAGCCATAGGAGCCAATAATAGAAGCATATTTAGCTTTCGGATTTAAAATATTTACAATATAAGCCACATTTGCAGCTGCAGGATGAGGTGCTGCAAGAACCATAGATGCTCCCAGAACAATTGTTTTGGCATCAACAATCGCCATTGCAAGATCACCCAGATCATCTGATACAATATCGTGCTTGATTGCTTTTATTCCAGCCTCATTTAACTTATCAGCAAGATAGTTAATCATTTCTTCAACACTTCCATACATTGATACATACGGAAGTACTACAAGGTTTTCAGTTTCATCGCTTGACCATTTTTCATATAAGTCCAGAATGAATTTTGGATTTTTATAAATAGGGCCGTGACTTGGCAGAATCATCTCCGGATTTAAATCTCTAACCTGTTTTGTATACTTCTGGCACATCTTTCTAAACGGCATCATAATTTCAGCATAATAACGTTTTGCAGCATACTCAAGTTCCTTGCTGTCATCTCCAAAAATATTATCAAAAGTATAATGTGCACCCAAAAAGTCACATGTACAAAGTAAATTATCTTCTACAATATATGTAAACATTGTGTCAGGCCAATGCACACCGGGCGCGATAATAAATCTTAATGTTTTATCGCCAAGAGAAATTTCCTCATTATTTTTTATAACCTGAATCCTGTCTTCCGGAATAAAAAGCATTTCCATTATATTATTTTTACAAAACTGATTTGTAACAACCATAGCTTCAGGATATTTTTCAATCAACTGTGGTAAAGTACCCGTATGATCCTGCTCTCCATGATTTGCAATAATATAATCGACTTTTGTAATATTATTTTCATCCAAGTTTTTAAGATATTCATTGGATTTAGGAGGATACATTGTATCAATAAGCGCAATTTTTTCTGAGCCTTTTACGAGATATGAATTATAACTTGTTCCATGCTCTAAAGGGATAAGCTCGTCAAATATTTTACGCTCTCTGTCATTCAATCCGCAATAAAAAATATTATTTTTAATTTCACCGAATTTCATCTTTTCTCCTTTACTATTTATATAACGGACAGATTAAATCCATAAAGCCCGAACAGGCTATACAAAATTAGTAATTTTTTGCTTTCATAAAGAAATATGCTTTCGGGTGCTTACAAACAGGACAAAGTTCGGGAGCATTTTCGTCTTCAAAAACATGCCCGCAGTTTGCGCATTCCCACAAAACAGCAGAAGATTTATTAAATACCGTATTATTTTTGACATTTTCTAAAAGTTTTCTGTAACGATCTTCGTGCTCTTTTTCAATTTTTGCTACCATTTCGAAAAGTATTGCAAGCTCGGTAAAGCCTTCCTCTTTTGCTTCTTTTGCAAATTGTGCATACATTTCAGTCCACTCGTAGTTTTCACCCTGCGCAGCATCTTCTAGAGCAGCCATCGTCTCAGGTATTTTTCCGCCATGAAGGTATTTAAACCATATTTTTGCGTGTTCTTTTTCATTATTAGCAGTTTCTTCAAAAATCCTGCTTATCTGTACAAAGCCTTCTTTTTTAGCCTGTGAAGCATAATAAGTATATTTGTTTCTTGCCTCTGACTCTCCCGCAAAAGCAGTCATCAGATTTTTTTCCGTTTTTGTTCCTTTTAATTCCATATTAAAAATTCCTATTCTTCTACCAGTACTTCAAACATTTCTTTTGGCATTGCGCATAACGGGCAAGTCCAATCATCTTCAAGTTTTTGAAACGGAATATCCCCGTTTTCAGCCGGATCATAAACCCATCCGCACACTGTGCATAAATACTTTTCCATAGTTCTTTTCTCCTTTTTTATTCCTGACAGTCTTTACACAAACCCTTGAACACAAGTTCATGACTTGTAATTTTAAAGCCTGTTTCTTGCTCACTCTTTCGCACAACATCCTGCGCAACATCAGGACTAATATCATAAACTTTTCCACACTTTTCACAAATAAAATGATAATGTAAATGTGTATTATGATCAAAATGTGCTGACGGTTCCAGTCCGTCGATTTTTCTGATTATACCTGCATCAGCAAGCTGGCTAAGATTTCTATACAACGTGGCCTTACTAAACTCAGGATATTGAGCTTGAATTATTGAATACAATTTTTCGGCAGTCGGATGTATTACATTTTCCTTTAATACATCCATTACAACTTCTCTTTGTTTAGAATAATTCATACTTTACACCTTAACTTGATAATCATTCTCATTTTAAATCAAATTAATCAGCAAGTCAATTCAAAAGCTAATGATATCTTAATATAAATACAAAAAAATAGCAATTTTTTCACATTTTTTGTTTTAATAAAGCTATGGAAGTAGTAGTGAAGGAAAATATTGCAAATTTGCCGATGAAGAATCCGCCTTATGTACTGGGCGTAATTCAGGCACCGGATTATCATCTGGAACCGGAGCTTTACTCGCATTATAAAGCTACAAAAGATTTTAATCAGATTTCAAATGATATATTTATAAAAAAACAGGCTCAAAAACCTGCGGACAGAAAAAAGACACCCGCGGGTGTATGGTGTGTCTTTGGAACTGCTGCTCTTTTCGGACTTTACAAGATAATTAAACATGCAGTTCTAAAAAAATAATCCTTTCACCGATTTTTTATGATAAATTATATAGTATATATTTATTAAAAAGGGGATAATATGAGAAAAATAATTATTTTTTTGTGTTTATTTATAATCGGAAATTTTTGTACGGCAGCAGACTTTGAGGTTTTCAAACTGGATAACGGACAAACAGTAATTATTGAGGAAGTCCGAACAAACCCGATAGTCACAATAGATACATGGGTCAAAACCGGATCAATAAACGAAAATGATAAAAATAACGGTGTATCACATTTTTTAGAACATCTGTTTTTCAAAGGAACAACCAACCATGAGCCGGGAGAATTTGACCGTGTGCTTGAGGCAAAAGGGGCTGTAAACAATGCTGCCACCAGCAAAGATTTCACACATTACTATATTACAATTCCGTCAAAGGATTTTGATCTGGCATTAGATATGCATGCCGATATGCTGCAAAATCCGCTTATTCCGCGTAAAGAAATGGAAAAAGAACGCAAAGTCGTTTTAGAAGAAATTTGTAAAGACCTAAACTCTCCATCAGCTAAGGTTTATGACAATCTTGTAGCGATGATGTACACAAACCACCCGTATAAAAGAAAAGTAATAGGAAGAAGTGATATTATTGAAACAATAACACGGGAAGAAATTCTTGATTATTTTGACAAATACTATTCCCCGTCAAACATGGTTACAATAATAGTTGGAGACGTGGACACACAGACCGCGTTGAAAAAAGTAAAATCAGCATTTTCAGCAGAATACAAAAAAGTTCCGAAAACCGCTTATCCTAAAGAAAAAAATCTAACCGCACAGGTCAGAAAAACAGATTATACCCAAACCCAATCAGGGTATATGCTTATCGGATTTAGAGGTGTTAAGATATCCGATAGTGATTCATATGCACTGGATGTTTTATCAACAATTCTGGGTGGAGGAAGATCTTCCGTGCTTTATCAGGATATAAAAGATAAAAAACAGCTTGCATTCAGTATCGGAGCTTCAAATGGAACATATAAAGATGACGGGCTCTTTTACATTTCAGCAAACTTTATACCGGAAAATGCCGAAAAACTCGAAAAAAATATTTTTGAAGATATAACCCAAATTCAAAAAACAGGAGTTACACCTGAACAAGTTCAGCTTGCCCAAAACATAATTGAGCGTGACACATACTACGCAAGAGAATCCATTACAAATATAGCACAGGAAATTGGATATACATTTGTCACAACCGGCAGTACAAAATTTTATGAGAATTACATATCAAATATTAAGAAAGTAACTGCCGCCGATGTAAAACGTGTTGCAAATAAATACTTAGGAGTAGAAAAAAGTGCAGTGTCAATTGTTCTGCCGGAAAAGTCAAATGAAGTCCAAATTTCAAACAAAAAGAATTTAGACACCACAGCAAAACTGATTAGTGAAAATAATCAGACACAAAAATATCTCCTTGCAAACGGTGCCACACTAATTTTAACACCTAACACAGCCAATGACATTATAGCAATAAGTATATTTTGTAAGGGAGGCGAATTTCTGGAAAACATTCCTGGAACAGGAAAGTTAACCGCCTCAGTTATGATGAAAGGCACCAAAAAATACTCCTCATCAGAACTTTCACAAATTCTGGAGGACAACGGGATTAAGATTTCGCCAAAATCTAAAGGCGACACATTTTCAATAAATGTTTTGACTACTAAAACAGAATACGACAAAACTCTTGAGATTTTAAATGAACTTGTAAATAATGCAATCCTTGACGACTATGAACTGGAAAAAGCAAGATCAGAAAAAATAAATTCTATAAGAAAAAATCGTGATTTGCCTCTACAGAAGGCAATAGAAGAATATAATACTCTGATTTATCAGGGCAGTATTTATTCAAACTCTACAAAAATTTTAGAAAAAACCATGCCGCAAATAGAACAACGCGATATTCAGGAATTTTATAAAAACATTTTCAACCCGAAAAACCTGGTTATCTCAATAAATGGCAGTATTGACAAAGAAAAAACAATTACTAAACTTACAAAAATGTTCCAAAACGAAGCCGGTGGCGCTTTTGATTATACAACTTATTCGATACCTGATGTCACATCACCCAGAATTTCAACACAGATTGATAAAAATACCGAAACTGCCTGGATATTTTTGGGCTGGCAGGCATCAGGACTTAGCAACCTGAAAGATTATGCCACATTGCAGGTGATAGATTCAATACTCGGATCAGGTATGAGTTCAAGACTTTTCAAAAATCTTCGCGATCAAGAAGGACTTGCATATCAACTAGGCTCAAATTATAGCCCAAATATGTTAAAGGGGAACTTTACGGTCTATATAGGCACCAATCCCAAAACCCTTGAACATGCTAAAACTAAACTTTTTGAAGAAATTAACAGGCTCAAAACAGAATACGTCGGGACAAAAGAACTTCAAGACGCAAAAGACAAACTCATCGGACAATTTGTAATCGCTCAGGAGACAAATCTTGAAAAAGCTTCTACTTCCGGCTGGTTTGAAGTTTCCAAAAGAGGTTACGAATTCAAAGACAAATATCCCGAACTTATTAACAGCGTAACAGAAACCGACATAATCGAGGCTGCAAACAAATATTTCAATAATAATTATGTAATCTCAATTGTAAAAAACTAACTTAACAATCTGTTAACAAATATTTTAAGCAAATATAACAGCATTTTTCAGGGGAAATTTACCCTCAATTAAAATTTTCCACCAAACAAATGAACCTTTTCTTTCAAAAAATCGTTATAATAATATAAATACTTTATAGGTTAGTTTATAACAAAAGGAGGAAAAGATTATGACAGATGAAAAAAAATTAGAAGAAACAAAAAATTGCATTTGCACATCAAAAGGTTTTAGAAAATTTTTAATTGTTACCTTTGGCTCATTTTTCGGTGTATTTTTTGCATTAAGCTTATATGGCGCACTGCACAAGCCGCCTGTACCGTGTCCGGGAATGCAACCGCAGCCATATCATCATGAATGCAGATGCGACCGCAACAGACCTAACGGTGACTTCCATAAAAAAATGAAACCGCCGATTGATCAAAAAGCTCCGATTAACGTAGACAAGGCTGTTAAAAAATAATATATAAAAAGGCGGAATATTAATTCCGCCTTTTTTGTTAATTTTTCCAGGGAAAAGTATCCCAATTTGAAGATTCACATATCAGTCTCAATCACTTTCGAAAAGCTTCTTCATACATCTCGGAACCTGTCTTGCCTCCTT
>CAYYAG010000017.1:0-34199 GCA_964470005.1 uncultured Muribaculaceae bacterium | reverse complement strand
CTTGGGACGAGGGGGTCGCACGTTCAAATCGTGTCATCCCGACCATTTTTTATAGATTTCCAAAAGCGGTTCATACCCGAATAAGAGGATTAGGGACATTGGATTTTACAACACTAACCATAGAATTTTTAAGCAAGCTGGCATCAATTGTCGGCAGCTACGGCTGGGCAATAATAGTATTAACGATAATCGTAAGACTTTTCTTATGGCCGTTGAATGTGTCACAACAGCGTTCAATGCGAATGATGCAGACATTACAGCCAAAATTAAAAGCCATCCAGGACAGGTATAAAAGCAACCCGCAGGTAATGCAGCAAAAACTTATGGAATTTTATAAAGAACATAAGTTCAATCCTATGGGCGGTTGCATGCCGTTATTAATTCAAATGCCAATATTCATTTTATTATATTCGGCATTGATGAGTCCGCAATTTATACAGACAGCTGGAGATGCACCATTTTTATTCGTAAATCGCCTGGATACAACCCTACGTGCATCAGCAGGGATATCAAACGATGGAGAGATGGGTGTTTCAAAGTACGACAGGTTTATAGCTGGAAAAACCGCTGTTGTATATTTGCAGGATGAAACTCTGGACAATGTAAAAATAACAAAACCAAATCAAGCACTGGAAATCCAAGGGGAATTAATACCCGGTGAACCTATTGACTTCAAAATAAGCCTTGATAATTTAAACTTAAAATTCAGCCAGCTTCAAAATATCCAGAAAGCAGATGTAATAATAACCGATGTAAACACAAAAGAAACAGAAAAGGTAACATTTACACGACAAGGAGAAATTTTAGCTGCGTCAGTTCCATCAATAGAAGTCAAACAAGCATTCCATTTTGACGTACTCTTGTTAATAGTATTGTTCGGAATTACAATGTTTATCTCTCAAAAAGTAATGATGGCGACATCTAAAACTACAGAACCTCAAGATCCGACACAGGCTGCAATTCAAAAATCAATGGGAACATTTATGCCTATAATGATTATTGCAACCTTTGTAATAATTCCAATTCCTGCAGGTGTCCTTTTATACCTTGTGACAAGCAATCTGATTCAGATTTTGCAATCTGTAATTGTAAATAAACAAATAGATTTAGAAGAAGCACACAAAAAACAGGTTGTAACTGATACAGATTTAAGCGGTGCAAAAAAAATAAATAACAAGGAGTAAAAACATTGCAGGTTTCGGAATATGATTACGAATTGCCGGAAGAACTTATCGCGCAAATGCCTGCAGACAAACGTGAAAACTCCAGAATGCTGGTGCTTAATAAATATAATAACACAATTGAGCACAGACATTTTTATGATATAGTTGATTTTTTGGATAATAATACCTTACTGGTATTGAATGATACCAAAGTACTTCCTGCAAGACTTTATGGAACAAAAGATACCGGAGCAAAGATTGAAGTATTTTTACTGGAGGCAATAGACGGAAATAAATGGTCGTGTCTTATAAAACCATCAAAACGTATTAAGCCGGACACATTAATAAAAATAAGTGATGAACTAACAATCCGTGCAATAAAACGACTTGAAGATGACGGTGAATGGCTTATTGAAATGCTTTATGAAGGAGATTTATATAAAATTCTCCACACGGTCGGTAATATACCGCTTCCGCCATACATTGAAAGAAAACTTCAGACCTCCGAGATTCAAAAACTTGATGTTGAACGCTACCAGACTGTCTATGCAAAAGATGAAGGATCAGTCGCTGCACCTACAGCAGGATTACATTTTACAAAAGAAATATTAAAAAAACTTGAAGAAAAAGGCGTAGAGATTGCATACGTGACTCTAAATGTCGGTCTTGGCACCTTCAGACCTGTCAAATGTGAACGTATAGAAGATCACAAAATGCACTCGGAAACTTTTGAAATAAGCAAAGAAACTGCAGACATAATAAATAGAGCAAAATCAAGCGGCAAAAAACTTATAGCAGTAGGCACAACAACCGTAAGGACTTTAGAAACAGCCTACAGGCAATTTGGCTGTATAAAAGAGTGCAAAAGTGCATCGAAATTATTTATCTATCCGCCTTATGAATTCAAAGTTATAGATGGATTAATTACAAATTTTCACCTGCCAAAATCGACTTTATTAATGCTTGTAAGTGCACTTGCCGGCAAAGATTTTATATTTGAGGCGTACAAAGAAGCTATAAACGAAAAATACCGATTTTTTTCGTATGGTGACTGCATGTTTATATATACTTCCCGACATTAATAATGCTCTTCAAAGCTTTATTTTAATTGACATTCATGCAAAAATCCTTAATTTATATGATACCAAACTTCAATATAATGTGTAGAATAAAATTGAGGGTAGGATTATGTTTTCAGAAATGTTACAAAGAATGCTGAATAGCGGCGGACAGACTGCAGCAATGCAACGAGCCGCACAGATGAATCAGTATATAAATAATTTTTATAAAACCAAAAACGTAACACAGGCGAATATAAATACAATACTTCCGCCAACAAATCCTAACGTGCAGTCATTTGAAAATGTATTATCCTCAGCACAAAAAGTAAACTTTGGCAATCTTTTATTAAATCCTGAGTCAATGAAGGTAAAAGCAGAGCTTGCCAAAACAGATCCAACAGAAAGTCTTAATAAGGCACTTGCCGAGGCAGCAGTTTCAAACAATCTTGGGAATATAAGCAATCCTTCCAAAAGCCAAATAATGAATATGGTAGAACAAATTGCACAAAAACATGGGGTAGATGACAAACTCGTAAAAGCATTAATCAAACAGGAATCAGGTTTTAACCCGAATGCAAAATCAAAAGCAGGAGCTATGGGGTTAATGCAGTTAATGCCAGCTACAGCAAAGGGGCTGGGTGTAACAGACGCTTATAATCCTATCCAGAATGTTGACGGGGGAGTCAGGTATTTAAAATCTATGCTCAATAAATATAATGGCAATATAATTTTGGCACTCGCTGCATATAATGCAGGACCCGGCGCTGTCGATAAATACGACGGGGTTCCACCTTACAAGGAAACCCAAAATTACATAAAAAATATTCTCGCAAATTATTTGTAAAATTAAGCCACTTTAATTTTTTGCATTTAAAAATGTTTTTTGCTACAATAAAAGAGTAGCTAGTTATTAATGAGGGATTAAATGAAGTTCTCATCATCATTCAAAGTAGGTTTATTAACCTTAATTGCACTGGTATTACTTTTTGGTGTAGTATTCAAGGTTAAAGGAAGAACCTTTTCTAACGCTGACAGAATAGAAATTCAATTCAAGGATGTTAATGGTATGCGTCCTGGGGCTGGGGTACAAATGATGGGGCTCAGGGTTGGCCAGGTAGAAGAGGTTACACCTATTGTTGACGGTGAAAACAATTACGTAAAAGTTAGATTTGTAATAACAGATCCGGATATAAAAATTCCGAAAGCCTCAATGTTTTCAATTCAACAATCAGGCTTAATCGGGGAATTGTTTTTAGAAATTACCCCTCCCAAAATACGCACACTTTATATTCCAATGAAATCAAAAGATTTATTATATAAAGATGACACTGTCGAGATGAAACTTGACGATAAATATTATGATGTGGGTAAAGTAAAAGCAATTGAAGTAATTTCACGTGATGCAGTACCGTTTAATATGCGTGATTCAATTGATACGACATACGCATACAAAATTGATTATATTGTAGATTTACCGGGGTTAATCCTTCCCGAATTTATGAAAGGGATACCCGTATTTAAAGACGGAGCAAAAAAATTAAGAATATCAACTCTTGATGAGACGATTCTTCCATACCCCCAACAAACATCCCCATATACAATAGTTGAACCAATGAGAATTGCTGACTTTATGGAATGGCAGTATAGGGCGGCAGAATCACTGACTGAAACAAACAAAAAGATAAATAACCTTTTGTCTGATGAAGTTATTGCAGAACTACAGATGTCAGTTACAAACATAAATTCTCTGACCTCACAGTCAGCCGCAACAATGGCAAAATTTGATCAGCTGATAGATTCTTCACAGGGAGATTTAAAGGAACTGATGGCACTTTTAGACAGAACAAGCAGTGACTTTTCCAAACTATCAAACAATTTAAACAATTTAATTGGTGATAAAGAGTTTAAAACTAAATTATATTCAACTGTTGATTCATTGGATTTGTTGTCACAAAACCTCAACAAGATTATGGATAATGGCAACGCAGAAGCTATTGCTGCAGATTTACGTGTGATAACACGCAATGTGAACGAGATTAGCACTTACGTTAATTCAATGACAAAAGACGATAATTTAAAAAATGATTTAACAAGAACAATCAACAGTGTAAATAAAGCAATGAGTGATATCTCAACGACACTTGCCGCAGTAAATCAAGTTACACCTGAGAATAAAACAGAATTACAGGCAATAATTGATGATGCTGCCGTGACGACTTGCAACCTTAGAAAGTTCTCCGAAAAATTGAATAAAAGATTTTTATTATTCAGACTGATGTTTTAAACTATGAATCTAAAAACAAAACTTACACAATTACATTATGACCGGAATGCAAAAGGAATGCTGGTAAGTATACTGGATGGCATGTCATACTTTTACGGAATAGGAAGCGGTGTTAGGAACTGGCTCTACGACAAAAAAATACTAAAATCAAAAAAAGTCAATGCTTACGTAATTTCAGTAGGAAACATGACAACCGGAGGCGTCGGAAAAACCCCTGTAGTATTGGAGATAGCTCGATACTTACAAAAAAAGGGGGAGAATGTTGCAATACTGTCACGGGGATATGGCGGTAAATTACCAAATAAAAAAGTAAATGTAATTTCCGACGGGCAATATGTACGCCACGCAGCGGCAATGGCCGGAGATGAGCCTTTTTGGCTTGCGCAAAAGGCTAAAGGAGTATGTGTTCTAACCTGTAAAGACAGGTATCTGGCAGCTAAATATGCTATAGAACATTTCGGTGTTACCAAAATAATTCTGGATGACGGATTTCAACACCGTAAACTTTACCGGGATATTGATATAGTACTAATGGATAGTAAAATGGGCTTAGGTAACGAGAAGCTTTTGCCTGCAGGCCCCTTGAGGGAAGGTGCGGAAGCCCTTGATAGAATTGATAAACTTCTCATTGTAAGTAAAAACACTGACCATACAAAAGCTGAAAAATTTGCAGCAATTATGGAAAAAAGATTAAATATAGAAACTCTTGTTTGCTATACAGAACCTGATTATATTTATAATATAAAAACCGGAGAACACCTGGCTGAGGGAACTGCTGTAACGGCAATGTGTGCTATCGGTCAACCCAAACAATTTTTTGATTTTCTGGACGGTTTCTACTTAAAAAAAGAAATAGCCTTTGATGATCATCACCTGTATTCACCTATAGATCTTGTAGATATAGATGGGGATATAGTTACAACAGAAAAAGACGCCGTAAAACTTCTAAAATTTGATATGGATAACATATACGCATTAAAACTCAAAACAACTGTGGATGTGGAAAGACTCTTAAATGTTAAAAGAAAAAATTGATATAGATAAAGTCATTCAAACACTTAAAAATGCAAATCAGCCGCAAAGCGACTTTGTAAAACTGATGGATGGATTTAAAGATCCGTACCTGGTTTTAATAGCTTGTATTTTGAGCCTCAGGACAAATGATAAAACAACCTATCCCGCAACACGAAGGATGCTTAAATTAGGCAAGACTCCTGAGGAATTTTCAAAACTTGACCCTAAAACTTTGGAAAAGGCTATTTATCCTGTCGGGTTTTACTCAAACAAAGCAAAACAGATAGTAGAACTTTCAAAAGAACTGGTTGAAAAGTACAATTCAAAAGTTCCTGATAGCATAGAAGAACTTGTGAAATTCAACGGAGTAGGACGAAAGACCGCAAACCTTGTGCTAAGTGAAGGTTTTCATAAACCTGCGATTTGTGTAGATGTACATGTACACAGAATTTCAAACCGTCTTGGCTATGTAAAAACAAAAACACCTGAAGAAACTGAGTTTGCACTTCGTGAAAAGTTACCTGAAAAATACTGGATAGAAATAAATTCTCTTCTTGTAACGCACGGACAAAATATCTGTAAACCCCAAAAACCAAAATGCACTGAATGTCCGATTAATAAATTTTGTAATAGGATAATTTAATATAGGAGAAAATGTTATGAAAATACAGCCCATACAATCTAAGTCGACTTATAAAAATAATAAACTGACAAGATTTGTCACCAGCCTTTATTATGCAAATAAACCGCTTAATGTATACAAGCCGTACCCTCAAAGATTGGAGCCGCAAAATGGATCCAAAGTTATGCAATTCCTAAAAAAATTATTTAACCAAAAATATTAATTAAATTTAATTTTACGTTTTAAGAATCCGATATAAATCATACCCTTCTATCATTTTAATTCTCTTGATTTATCAAAAAAAATGTGCGATAATATCTGTGGGGTAATTTCCCTGTTAACACAAGGAGTTAATAATGAGTATAGACATATCCCGCAAGATTAGCACGTCAAAGTTGGATGAAATTTTACAAACATACGGTTATAAAAAATCAAACCTGATAGCAATTTTGCAAAAAGTACAAGAAGAATACAGATACCTTCCGGAAGATGCTTTAATTTATATCGGAACAAAGATTGAAGGCTTGTCACCGGCAACTGTTTTTGGCGTAGCAACATTTTACGCCCAATTTTCGCTGGAGCCTAAAGGTAAATACGAAATTAAAGTCTGCGACGGGACAGCATGTCATGTCCGCGGTTCAATGCCCGTTTTAAACGCAATACGAAACAAGCTTCAAATCCAAGAAGGTCAATTAACAAGTGAGAATGGACTGTTTTCTCTCGAAACCGTAAGCTGCCTTGGAGCCTGCGGTCTTGCACCGGTTGTTGTAATTAACGGAAAAGTTTACCCGCAAATGACTTCCGATGCCGTTGGAATTGTAATTGATACTCTTTTGAAAGAGGAAGAATAACTATGGAAACAAAAAACTTAAGTATAGACATAAAAGAAGAACAACAAAAAGCAAAGGAACTGGTAAAAAAACAAGGCTTAAGAGTACTTGTATGTGCTGGAACGGGATGCGTTGCAAACGGCTCAATAGGTATAATTGAGAGGTTTAAAGAGCTTGGCGCTGACGTATCTGTTTTAACCGATTACGATAAAATGACAATAGTTCCAACAGGCTGCCATGGATTTTGTGAGCAGGGTGTTCTGGTAACTATACCGGACAAGCACGTTACATATGTAAAAGTCCGCTACAAAGATGTTGAAGAAATATACGAAACACATATAAGAGGGGGCAAACCGGTTGAAAGACTTTTATACACTGACCCTCAAACGGGCGAACATATCCACAAAGATGAAGACATAAATTTTTATGCAAAACAAAATCGTACAGCACTTAAAAACTGTGGGAATATAAATGCCGAGAATATAGATGAAGCAATAGCCGTTAGAGGATATGAAGCCTTATATAATGTATTAATGGAAAATAATCCGGATTCAGTAATTGAAACAATTGAAAGATCTGGCTTAAGAGGCCGAGGCGGAGGCGGATTCCCTACTGGAAGGAAATGGCGTTTTGCCGCAGCAAACAAAGGCGGAAAATCTTATGTTGTATGTAATGGCGATGAAGGCGATCCAGGTGCATTCATGGATAGAAGCATAATGGAGGGAGATCCGCATAAACTTCTTGAAGGTATGGCAATAGCTGCTTTTGCAATTGGATCAGATGAAGGTTATATCTATGTAAGAGCTGAATATCCACTGGCAATAGAACGCCTTAAAAAAGCAATAAAAGATGCTGAAGAAAGACACTTCTTGGGTGAAAATATAATGGGAAGCGACTTTTCTTTTACAATTCATATCAAAGAAGGTGCCGGAGCATTTGTTTGTGGGGAAGAAACCGCTCTTATCGCCTCAATTGAAGGTGAACGGGGTATGCCAAGACCCAAACCACCATTTCCGGCAAATAAAGGACTTTTTGGCCGACCAACATTGATAAATAACGTTGAGACATTGGCGAATGTACCGGTAATAATGCTTAATGGCGCAGACTGGTTTGCACAAATGGGTACAGAAACCTCAAAAGGCACAAAAACATTCGCGCTTACCGGAGAAGTAAATAACACAGGATTAATTGAAGTTCCGATGGGAACAACCTTGAGAGAAATTATTTTTGACATAGGCGGCGGGATACGTGGCGGTAAAAAATTCAAAGCCGTTCAAATCGGTGGCCCTTCCGGCGGATGTTTGACAAAAGAACACCTCGACCTGCCTATGGACTATGATAGCCTTATAAAAGCAGGTGCAATGGTCGGTTCCGGCGGACTTGTTGTTATGGCTGAAAACACCTGTATGGTTGAAGTTGCAAGATTTTTCATGAACTTTACAAAAAATGAAAGCTGCGGCAAATGTGTTCCATGCCGCGAAGGTACAAAAAATATGCTTAAAATTCTTGAAAAAATTGTGGCGGGAAAGGGTGAACTTTCTGACCTTGATTTATTGGAAGAACTGGCTCATACTGTTAAAGACGGCTCCCTCTGCGGACTGGGTAAAACAGCACCTAATCCTATTCTTTCGACTCTGAAATATTTCAAGGATGAATATATGGCACACATTGTTGATAAAAAATGTCCTGCAGGAGTTTGTACAGCAATGAAGAAGGTTGTAATCCTTGAAGAGAAATGCAAGGGCTGTACTAAATGTGCAAGAACATGTCCTGTCGGGGCTATTGAGGGAACAGTTAAACAGCCGCATCATATTAATCAAGAAAAATGTATTAAATGCGAGGCTTGCCTCAACAGTTGTCCGTTTAAGGCAATTGAATTAGAGTAAGGTGAAAAGGAAATAATAAAATGGCAAATACATTATTTATAGACGGTAAAGAAGTAGAATTTACGGATGAATCAAACCTTTTAGAGGTAATCCGCAAAGCAGGCATGAATGTTCCTACATTTTGCTACCGTCCGGATTTAACTTCTTTTGGCGCATGCAGAATGTGTGTTGTAGAAGTTGAAGGCAGAGGGATACAATCCTCATGTACAATGCCGCCAGAAGCAGGATTAAGAATTCATCTTAATACAGAAAAAACAAGACGTATAAGGAAAACCGTTTTGGAATTACTTCTTGCAAACCATGATAGAAGCTGCCTGACTTGCGAAAAATCCGGTGACTGTGAACTTCAAAAATACGCTGAGGAATATGGTATTACAAAAATTCGATATGCCTCGAAAGAGGATTACCAGCCAATAGATGACAGTTCACCTTCAATTGTAAGAGATTCAAATAAATGTATTTTATGCGGTGCGTGTGTCAGAGCATGTACAGAATTTCAAGGGCATTCAGTTTTAGGTTTTGCCAATAGAGGCTCAAAAACTGTTGTTCAGCCTATGAATGGTCGACCCATGGGACAAGTTGATTGTGTAAACTGTGGACAGTGTGTTGCTGTTTGTCCGACAGGAGCGTTGACTATTAAATCCTCACTAGATAACGTTTGGGCAAGGCTTACCAACCCTAATATCAAGGTGATTGCCCATATGGCGCCATCTGTTAGAGTTGCAATCGGCGAAATGTTCGGATTGGAACCAGGTGAAAATACCATAGGAAAAATCAATGCTGCATTAAGAAGAATTGGCTTTGATATGGTGTTTGATACAAACTTTAGTGCTGATTTGACTATTATAGAAGAAGCTACTGAATTTGTAGAAAGGTTAAAATCAGGTCAAAATCTTCCGCTATTTACATCATGCTGCCCGGCATGGGTTAAGTACTTGGAGCTAATGCATCCGGATATGCTGAAACATTTATCAAGCTGCAAATCTCCTATGTCAATGCAATCAGCGATTATGGTTGACTTATTACCAAATGTACTTGGAATTGAACGAAAAGATTTGACCGTTGTTGCAATTATGCCATGTACAGCTAAAAAATATGAGATACTTCGTCCTGAGTTTAGCCAAAATGGGCATCCGGATACAGATTTTGTTATAACCACAAAAGAATTAGGCAGAATGATAAAAAGCGCCGGTATTGATTTTAATGCGCTTGAACCAGAACAGGCTGATTCTCCTTTCGGAGAATATTCAGGAGCAGGTACAATTTTTGGCGCATCGGGCGGTGTTGCAGAAGCCGCTGTTCGAACAGCTTATGAATTTGCCACAGGCGAACCTTTACAGGATATTGATATCAAAGAAATACGTGGAACTACAAATCGCTGCAAAGAAGTCGAAATTGACATAAAAGGTACAAAAGTTATTGTAAGGGTTGTATCTACACTCAAAGAAGCTGAAAAATCTATTAACGAAATTAAAGAAGGCAAAGCACAGTTCCATATGCTTGAGGTAATGGCATGTCCCGGTGGCTGTATAAATGGTGGCGGGCAACCAACAAGCTGTGATAACATTAAGATTAAACAGAAACGTGCTCAAGGGTTATATAGAGAGGACGAAAGCTTGTCTATACGCAAATCTCATATGAATCCGTCAATCCAAAAGCTTTACCAGGAATTCTTAGAATATCCTAATTCACATAAAGCACACGAATTTTTGCATACAGTCTATACCGACAGGTTTAAAGATTCATATAAAGATATTGAATAAAATGGCTAAAATATGACTTAGGGCGCATAACTTCTTAAAAATTTTAACCAAATTAAATATTGACATTAGAATTTGTTCTTGGTAGACTTATTGACGAATATGAATAGCAATTAAGCGCTTGTAGCTCAGCAGGTAGAGCACTCCCCTTTTAAGGGATAGGTCGCGCGTTCGAATCGCGCCAAGCGCAAAATAAAAGGAAGGTTATTAACCTTCCTTTTATTTTGCAAAGATTTGAGTTTATTTAATATGAACAAACTTCTTAGCACAATCAAACATGGCATTTACAAGTGCTGCATTAGAATAAATATTCATCCCGTTAATTTCCAGAACCTGCTTCAGACGTTTTTCCCACATATTATAAATTTCGTCAACCGACAAGTCTAAAATCTGACCAATCATAGACAATTCCTTGTAATCAATAGGGACAGGAAGACTCCCCCTCAAGATATCAACCATATCAAGCCTTTTCTTTCTGGGGAAAGCTTTTAAAAAATTAACAACAGACATATTCTTTGTTTTCAGGGCATCTTTTATGAATTCCACAGAGTCATCTAACAAAATAGGTTCCTGAGGGATTTTATACTCCTCAAACTCCTCAGGTTCCAGCTCCATAACAGTAGCTATCCGCTCTAATGTTGTCCCCCTTGTCGAAAACGGAATTGATTCATCTATTAAATTATAAACATAAGAAAGTGTTACTCCTATCATTTCAGCAAAATCTTTTTTATGTAATGCATTTTTCTCTAAAAATCTTGCAACTTTCTCCGAACTTTTTTGTTTGATTATTTGTTTATCTTTCATAAATTAATCCTCACACTTAACTTACAATCAAAATACGTTTATTTTATCAATTTGTTAAGCGAAATGTCGGCAAATCGATACGGTAATATTTATTTACGTTAAAATAATAAATATAAGGCTTTGTAAAATGAGATTAATAATAGGTTTAGGCAACATCGGAGAAAAATACTGTTTTAACCGCCATAACGCAGGATTTATGGTTGTTGACAAGTGGGCTGTTAATAACAACATTACATTCAGGGAAGAAAAAAAGTTCAAATGTCTAATGGCAAAATTCAACATTAACGGTGAAGATGTAATCATTGCAAAACCGACAACCTTTATGAATCTGTCCGGAGAGGCAGCAGGCGCGCTGTGCAATTTTTATAAAATTGACATAAAGGACATCCTCATAATTTATGATGACATAGCAATAGATTTAGGCCGACTGCGTTTCCGTAAAAGCGGTTCTGACGGCGGGCATAACGGCATCAAATCAATAATAAAACATCTTGGCACTTCAGACTTTGCAAGACTTAAAATAGGAATAGGTCCGCAACCTCCTATTCCTTCTGAAAACTTTGTTCTTCAAAATTTTACAAAAGAACAGGTTGAAATACTTAAACCTACACTTTCACGGGCGGTGGATGCGGTTGAATACTATTTGGCTGAAGGTATAGAAAAGGCACAGAACTTTTTCAATTAGCACAAAAGACTATTTTTATCAAAATATTTTGTGTATAATAAATTCAAGGAGTATAAAATGAGCATACAGACAGCAGAACAATATGAAGCCAATGAGCAATATGAACAGGCTTATGAAGAATACAAAAAAGAACACGAAAAACGTCCTAATGATTTAAGCATAACAGAACGCCTAGGACACCTTGCAATGGTACTCAATAAAAAAGATGAGGCCGCTGCATATTATACACAAATACTGGAAAAAGATATGACAAATACACTGTGCTATGAACAGTTAATGGATATTTATGTTGATACGGATAAGTATAAGTATTACATATACAGGGGCAACCTTCACTCTGTTGAAAGAAAACTGGAGCAAGCCATAAATGATTATAAAAAAGCATTGAACCATACAGAAAATGAGCAAGACATAGTTATGACACGCTTCACTCTCGCCAATTTGTATGATCAGACCGGAAATACAACAAAAGCTATTGATGAATTCTTAAAAACCCTTGAATATGAAGATAACCACGAAGAAGTTTTTCTCAAACTTGCTGATTTATATGTTAAAGAAGATATGCTGACAAGTGCAATTGATGTACTTGAAAGGGCACTCAAACGCTTTGATACGGAAAATGTTAGAGAGAATCTTGCAAAACTTTATCTACGGAACAATCAGCCTGTACTTGCTAAAGATCTTACAAAAGATGACCTTTTAAAGATTAAATGTATGCTTGAGACTGGCGAACATGATGAAGCAAATAAAAAATTAGCTGATATTGAAGTATTCTATAAAAATAATCCTGAATATTACGCCCTAAGGGCACAATACTATTATATTCTACAGGAATACGATAAATCACTTGAATATGTAGAAAAGTACAACGAACTTAACCATAATTCCGCACTTGTTTACCAAATGCGCGCATTGATTTACGAAAATAAAAACGATGAATTTAATGCACATTTAAACTGGGGGAAATTTAACCTGGTAAGAGGAAACAAGGACATAGCCGTCAATGAATTTTTGAATGCCTTTCAACTTAAAGAGGATGATGTTGACCTAATGAATACAATTGCTGCACTTCTTGAGGAAACCGGCGACCGAAATCACGCAGTAGAATTTTGGGAAAGAATTTCCAAAGCTGAGCCTGCTAACAAAAAAGCGCTTGAAAAACTTGCCGATTTTAGAGAAAACATCGGTGATTACAGAATGGAAATCGAATACCTTGAAAAACTCTATGAGCTTGATAAGAGAAATGCCCTTGTTATCAGACGACTTGCACAGGTTCACGAGAAAGTAAAAAACAAGCCGGCTGCAGTTGAATTTTATAAAAAATATTTGGAGCTGGCAAAAGGAGCACAGGATTACGAAAAAATACAACAAAAACTTCAGAAGCTGGAACATACTGAATTCGTTCAGGATGATGAAGGTTTGCTTGATAAAATTATAAAATTTTTTAATAAACAAAAGGATTAGGATATACAAGTAGATAGAATAAATTCAAATTACACACCGACATTTGGGTGGGGTTAAAATCCCCACAAAAGAATTTAAAGCGGATTATATCAAAAAAGAGGGCATATGCCCTCTTATTCTGCAGGAATTTCTTCCTTGATTTCTTCTTCTTTAGCCTTTGATTTACGCTTTGTACCGCCTTTTTCAAATGCTATCTTACCATCGTTAAGAACAATTCTGACGGTATCGCCGTTAGCGTACTTTCCAGAAAGGATTTCTTCAGCAAGTTCATCTTCTATCTTACGCTGAATTAACCTACGCAACGGTCTCGCACCGTATGCCTCAGAATAACCGTTTTCGGCAAGATGATCTTTAACTTCATCTGTCACCTCAACTGATAACTCTCTTTCCTGTAAACGTTTGAACAAATCTTTTAACATCAAATCAACAATTTGTCTGATTTCCTCTTTAGACAGATGAGAGAATACAATTGTTTCATCAATACGGTTCAAAAATTCCGGCCTGAAAGCTTTTTTCATTTCTTCAGTTACGGTTTCTTTTAATTTTTCATACTTATCTTTTGACTCATCATCACCTGTCGTAAAGCCAAGTTTAGATGTATTTGTAATCATGCTTGCTCCGACATTTGATGTCATAATTATAATCGTATTTTTAAAGTTTATATGACGTCCTTTAGAATCCGTCAGACGACCGTCATCAAGGATTTGAAGCATTATATTGAACACATCCGGATGCGCCTTTTCAATTTCATCAAAAAGCACAACAGAGTAAGGCTTTTTACGAATCAATTCTGTCAAATGTCCTCCGTCGTCATATCCAACATAACCCGGCGGCGAACCAATCAGTTTTGCGGTTGAATGCTTTTCCATAAACTCAGACATATCAACCCTTATCATATTATCTTCAGACCCGAATACAGCCTCAGCAAGAGCCTTTGCAAGTTCTGTTTTACCAACACCGGTAGGTCCGCAGAAGATAAAGCTTCCAATTGGTCTATTCGGAGCTTTCAGACCTACACGAGCACGTCTGATTGCTTTTGAAATAGCAACTACCGCGTCATTTTGACCAATAACTCTGGCGTGTAATGTTTCCTCAAGCTTAAGAAGTCTTTCACTTTCGCCTTCGGTTAATTTTGTAACAGGGACACCTGTCATAGTAGCAATAACTTCTGCAACATTCTCTGCGGTAACTGTTGGTTTGTTAGCTTCATGTTCTTCTTTCCACTTTGCAGACATCTCACGGATTCTGTCTTTCATATCAGCTTCTTCATCACGCAACTGTGATGCTTTTTCAAATTCCTGATTACGAATTGCATCTTCTTTTTCCTTGATTAAAGCTCTTAGTTCCTTTTCCATTTCTTTACCTTCTGGAGAAAGTGTAGAAACTTTCAAACGAACTTTAGAGCTGGCCTCATCAAGAACATCAATCGCCTTATCCGGTAAAAATCTGTCCGTTATATATTTATTTGACAACTTAACAGCAGCAACAACCGCTTCCTCAGAGATTATCAAATTATGGTGTTCTTCATACTTACTTTTAATACCTTTAATGATTTCAATAGACTCTTCTTCAGTAGGTTCATCAATCATAACCGGCTGAAAACGTCTTTCCAGTGCGGAATCCTTTTCCACATATTTTCTATACTCATCAAGAGTTGTGGCACCAATCACCTGAATTTCACCTCTTGAAAGAGCCGGCTTCAAAATATTTGCAGCATCAATAGCACCTTCTGCGGCACCTGCACCTATAAGAGTATGCATCTCATCAATTACAAGAATAATATTACCGGCCTGTCTAATCTCATCCATAATCTTTTTAAGGCGTTCTTCAAATTCACCTCTATATTTAGTTCCTGCAACCAAAAGCCCCATATCAAGCTGGATAACCTTCTTACCGTCCAGAATATCCGGTACTTCAGCATTAACAATTCGCGTTGCAAGACCTTCCGCCACAGCGGTTTTTCCAACACCAGGCTCACCTATTAAAACAGGGTTATTTTTAGTTCTTCTTGCAAGAATTTGTATAACACGTTCAATCTCTTTTTCCCGGCCGACAACAGGGTCAAGTCTTAATTCCTGTGCTGCAAGAGTCAAATCACGTCCAAATTCATCAAGACTTGGAGTTTTTGTTTTTCCTCCGGAAGAAGATCCCGAAGGAGAACTTGATGATGAACCGCTTGAAACCTGCGGTTTGGTTTCACCGAGCATTTTTATAACATTACTTCTGATTTTATTCAAATCAACGCCAAGATTTTCTAGAACTCTGGCCGCTACACCTTCACCCTCTCTTATCAATCCCAACAAGAGGTGTTCAGTACCTATGTAGTTATGACCAAGCTGCCTTGCTTCATCCCAGGAAAGCTCCAAAACGCGCTTTGCACGGGGGGTAAAAGGAATCTCGACAGCTACAAAACCTGAACCTCGTCCGATAATTTTTTCAACTTCGGCTCTGGCATCTTTAAGCGTTACACCCATAGACTTAAGCGTTTTTGCTGCAACACCCGTTCCTTCGCCTATCAATCCGAGCAATACCTGCTCTGTACCTACAAAGTTATGACCCAGCCGTCTTGCTTCTTCCTGTGCAAGCATTATGACCTTGATAGCTTTTTCAGTAAAACGTTCAAACATTTTTTCTCCTATCTCTTCCTATGCTATAAAATTATATATCAAAATATTTAAACTTTCAAGTGGCCAAGCCACATTGCATTAGCTAAAAATGACTTTTCAGACATATGTATTATATCTGATTAATCGTCCGAATAAAAACAGTTTATGGTGTATTCACAGCACAAGAAAAAGGAACCTTTTCCGGTTCCCTTTTTGAAAAATGGAGTTTAATTATTAACTGCCGACAAGCCTCAGGGCTTCCTGCAGCAATTCCTTATTGGTTGAGATAAGTTTATTTGTGATTTCCATCTGAAGTTTTGCCATCTGGTAGTAGGAAATATTTGCTTTAAAATCAGCATTTGAAAGTTCTAATAAACCCGATCTAATTTCACCATAACCTATAACCGGTTTTCCGGATGCTTCTGTTTCTATAAATTGTCCGTCTTTAAACTCATACAAGCCGGCTGCATTATGGAAATTTCTTGTTGTAATTCTATATAAAGGTACTACACGTTTTCCACTGTCAGCTTTACCGTAAATTGTACCGTCTCCTTTTATTTCAAAATCATCATATTTTCCCAAATACTTTCCATTATTCGGGTCAATCCACATTTTAATATTTGTTGTAGGAATATCTAAAGAGCCGCCTTTCAAAGCTGTCTGCTGGTACAAATCTGAACTGACAGATTTTGTACCCTGCATAATCTCACCTTTGTCATTCAAGATGTAACCCTGCACAGTATTCCCGTAATTATCACGATAAACGCCTTCACCGTCAAACTTAAATTCACCAAGACGTGTGTAAATACTCTTACCTTCGGCATTTTTTACAAGGAAAAATCCTTTACCTTCCAAAAACAAATTCTCATTAGATGTTCCAGGTGTTGATTTTCCCTGACCAAGATTCTTATCATAGTCATCGGCAATTGCTCCACCCAGGAATGTTTTAAAATTAACCTGTTTTTCCCTAAAGCCCGGAGTATATACATTTGTCATGTTATCTGCAATAACATCCATCCAGTTATTTGTTGCGAACTGAGTGTTCAGTGCAGTGATAAATGAATCATTCATTATCATTCTCCTTATTATTATTTTTTCTATTTTGTTGCTCTTGCTTTTGTCTTGAATATGACAAATCTCTATATGCAAGTTCCTGCTCATCAAATCTTTGGCGAAGTACTGAAATATTTTGTCTCAAATATTCTTCAACAGCTTTATCGCCAGGAATAAATGTAGCAGACAATGCTCCGTCTTTATCAACTTTTATTACAACAGAAACATCTTTGTCGAAGTTAATCCTGAATGGCTGATTTGTTTTAACCGCCTCATTCAACGCATTCATCAAAGTCGCAGAAACCTTTACATTCTGAGCCGCATTTTGCACATTCTGTTCTACACCGCCTTGAAGATTACTCATTACATTTTGGAGTGTTTTATCTGTATTTTGTACAAGATCTGAAAAGAATTTTGCATCATCCGCACTCATTGTTATACCGGAATAATCAACCTTAACCTGCGCAAAGTTATCACTCATTCTGGTCAAATTTTCAAGTTGTGCATTTGCATTAAGAAGTGTCTGGATATTATTATTCTGAAGATTTTGATTTAAAAGCTGTTGATTTTGGCCGTCTATCATGTTAACTTCACCATTAAGTGTTTGATTTTGACCCTGATGCATATCATTCTGGTCACCTGATTTTTCTTCATTTTTATTACCAACTGCCTGGACCTGCTTGCCGTTTTCCTGCTCAGCTTTTTCAGTATCAGTATTTTCTGATGATTCTGATACTTTTTTCATTTCGTCTTTAAAAGACGAATCCTTTTGGGAAGTTTTTTGACTCTGGGAAGATGTGCTTACTTCCATGGCTGTTGTGGTTGCTGATGATGTTGAACTAATATCCATTTTCGCCCTCTAGTTTCTGTAATTCTTCCAAAATTTCTTTTTCTTCCTGCTCGAGCTTTTCCTGATTTTGCCGAAAATATCTTACTACCCCGAGCTCGGAATACTGTTTTAATTCTGCGGCTTTTTCTTCTTCTATATAGATTTCTCTATGCCGCTCCTTGTGCTTTTCAAGAACCTTCACTGCCTGCTCAAGCTTTACCAGCTTTTCTCTTTCAATATCAAGCTGTTCCTGTGCCTGCTGTCTAATTTGTTCCAGTTCTTCAGCTTTCTCCCAAAGATAGTTAAGATATTTATCATAAGCCTCATACATCATGGGATCAGCTTTTCTCAGACCGTCTTTTGTTGCCTGAATCTCAGCTTCGTTCTTCCTGATATTTTCTTCTGCTATGTACACTGCCTGCTGAGCTTTTTGTACTACAAGCAACTGCTCTTCTTTTTTACGGATTCTGAAATCCAGGACTTTTTGTAGACGGTATCTGAATGGCATATTACACTTTCTTGCATTCATTATGAATGATAAAGTCTGTGTAATAAACATCTGTTTGTATGAGATTTAATGATTTCTCTAAAAAAGTCAACATTTTTCACGGTAAAATATACACACCGGCACCCGTATCTCCATATCTGGTGCCCCAGCTTTGAATGTACGACCCGTTAATTTTCTGTGCAGAATATGGATCATAACCACTATAGGTTCCATTATAACCATGATAACCATTAACATAAGGTGAATAGATTTGAGGAGAATAACCCGTCGGCATACCTACAAAACGCCTATTCATATAGTTTGTAAAAGAACCTGCAAGACTTCTTATACCTCCTGATGTTGGCGGGAGGGCGAAATAAGGATCATCCGGAAATGCTGTTGAATAGGTAGCAGGACTGTTATAATGAGATATTGCTTTTGTAAGTGTTGAATAACGACTGTTTAAATCCCCGCTTTGGATTGTTCCAAATATTTGTTCCTCAAGCCTTGATATCCTATTTTCCGTTGTATCTTCAGAAAATTTACGATTAAAAACTTTATTCTCCATCTTGCCAAGCTTTTTAGCCATAGAACTGTTTTCAGTAAATTTATTGTTTTTATAGTTTACAATTATGTTATTCATCCTTTGTTCATAACTCATATTAGGATATGTCCGGTTAAATACAGTTCTCTCAAGCCTGTTTAGCCTGACATCTATATTCTGGTTTTCATACGTCTGGCCGAGAATTGTTTTTTCAGCCTGCGTTATCTTAGCATAATTAAGCTTGTTAGAAGCTTTTTTCTCAAGGGTTTTTACACTATTTTGTTCAGGTTTAAGCGGAGGAAAACCATCTTTTTCATAGTCGACAGCGCACGCATTTAACGGAAATATTATTATACACAAAATTAAAAACACTCTTTTCATATTCGTAAACCCTCATAAATCAACATGTTGAATTTAATATAAAGCTTTAAAATATACATTGGACATCAGGGGGATAATAAAAGATATTTCGCAGCACTTTACAGGGCAGAGTTCACTTGCAAGGTTTGGAAAAACATGTTAATATTGCCTTATGAAAAAAAACGTAATTGCATATCTGCATACACACTGGGACAGAGAATGGTATAGGGAGTTTGAAATATTCCGATTAAGACTTTTGAGGGTATTTGATAATGTTCTGGATATGCTTGAAAATGGCACTATTCCATCATTTTATTTTGACGGTCAGGTGTCGGCACTTCTGGATTATCTTGAAATAAGACCGGAAAAAGAATTGACCATACGCAAATTAATTGCGAAGAAAAAACTTTTTATCGGACCATTTTATTGTTTAATTGATGAATTTTTAACGGATCGGAAATGTTTTGAAAAAAATTTAGAAATAGGATTAAATATTTCAAGAGATTTCGGTTGCGAAAATTTTATAGGATATTTTGCAGATACCTTTGGACACAGTAAAAATATACCTCCTATTTTGCAAAAATTCGGAATAGATAAGGCAATTGTCTGGCGCGGGGTTGGAGATTTACCGGCAGATTTTATTTTCAACGGTGTAAATACAGTTAACCTCATACGAGGATACTTTATGGATATATTTTCTGCACCAGTTTCAATTAAAGAAAAGGCCGGCTGGCTTGAAAAAGATTTGGATAAGATTGCAGAAAAAGCCTCTGACTATATTCTTATGCCAATCGGAGCAGATCATCTGGGAATAGAAAAAGATATCACAACGCAGATTGAAGAAGTTAACAAATACCTTATAAATTACAAAATTGAACTTGGGTCACCATTTGATTACTTTGAGAAAGTTGAATTTAAAACACATTTTGACGACGAATTAAGAGATAATTCAAAAACTTTCATCCTTCCAGGAGCCTATTCCGCACGAACAAAGATTAAACAATATAATACAAAATGCTGCTATATGCTTGAAGAAACAGACAAACTCCAAAAATTCTACGGCGCAAAATATGATGCCGTGATTGAATATGCTTACAAACTTTTATTACAAAATCAAGCTCATGACAGTATATGCGGGTGCTCAACAGATTTAGTCCACCGCGAAAATATCACCCGCTATGAAAAGATTATACAAATCGCAACTGCTATCGTAGAAGAACTGCGACTTGAATATGATTTTAAAACTCCTGTAATGAGGACAACAGAACCAATTTCAGGATACTACGTTGTAAAAACAGAGCAAGGATTTGATAACAACATTCTGTATAATACACAAAAAATTCCTGTGACTGAAGATTACAGGACAATTTATACCGTCCAAAAAAGACCTTTATCCCGTACTACAATTAGACCTGAACTTCGGGACGGCAAACTTTTTATTAAAAATATTCAGTTAGAATTTGTAATCCGTGAGGATAAAGGCGATACCTACAATTTCGGTGCAGTTGAGGGTGATTACGGAACAACTGCCGAAATTTTTGAACTTTCTGAGGATACTGTAAAAACAAGCTTTTTTGATATCAAATTTGAACCAAGCGAAAATCTTATCCATTTTACAATACATTGGAATAATAATTTTAATAATAAACTCTGGCAGGTTAGATTTTTAATGCCGGAGCCTATTTTTGAAACATATTCAGAAGATTTGAATACAATTATCAGACGTGAATTTGACCCCGAGTATGATATGCTAAAACATCTTCCCAAAACTCGCGGGATTGAAGTTAAAACAAATTTTGCCCCAATGCAAAGAATGGTTTGGACACAGGGATTGGGAATTATTACAAAGGGTCTGAACGAATACGAAGTATTTAAAAACGGACTTGCCATAACAATACTACGAAGCACCGGAGTCATTTCAAATCCTTATAATCCTTCACGTTCTACACCTGCGGGTCCGCCGATTGAAGTTCCCGATGCACAACAGCTTGGAGAGAATACCGCTGAATTTGCCATAGGATTTTTTGATATAAATGACTGGCAAAAATATATTGATGAGGTTTTCCCACCATATGTTGACATAAAAAATTAAGATAATTTTTTATAGTGCAAGTACAGGTCACATAATCTATTAACAAATGTGTAAAAACAATTATTTAATAGACTGTGTCATTATCATATATATAAAGACCTAGTATCTTTCCAAATACCTGTCAAGCTCCCATCTGGAAACATATGTCCTAAATGAATCCCATTCTTTGCGTTTTGATGACATGAATTCATTAAAAATATGTTCTCCAAGAGCAGCACGTGCGACAAGGGATTTATCAAGCTGTTCAAGTGCCTCCGCAAGACTGCCGGGCAATGAATCAATCCTTTGTTTTTTGCGTTCTTTTATAGTCAACTGATAAATGTTACTTTCAACAGGCGCCGGCGGATCAATTTTGTTTCTGACACCGTCAATACAAGCCTCTAATATAGCAGCAAATGCCAAATAAGGATTGCATGCCGGATCCGGTGATCTTAACTCAACCCTTGTTGCGTTTCCTCTTTTTGCAGGAACCCTCAAAAGAGCACTCCTATTTGCTAACGACCAGGCAAGATATACAGGTGCTTCATAACCCGGTACGAGGCGTTTGTAGCTGTTTACTGTCGGATTTGTAATAGCTGTTATGCTTTTTACATGTTTAAGCATCCCGCCAATTGAATATTTTGCCACATCCGACAACTGGTATTCCGTATTTTCCTCATAAAAAGCATTTTTACCGTCCTTGAATAAAGATATGTTACAATGCATACCAGATCCGTTAATTCCAAAAATGGGTTTGGGCATAAATGTTGCAAGAAGATTATACTTTGCGGCAATAGCTTTTACTGCAATTCTAAACGTTACAACATTATCCGCAGCTGTTAAGACATCTGCATACCTGAAATCTATCTCATGCTGGCCATCGGCAACTTCATGGTGTGATGCCTCTATATCAAATCCCATCTCTTTCAAGGTTAATACAATATGTTCCCGTACATCTTCACCTAAATCTTCGGGCCCGACATCATAATAACCTGCTCTATCCTGAGTTGTCGTTGTAATCTTCCCGTTTTTATCTCTTTCAAACAAGAAAAATTCTGCTTCAGGTCCTACATTCATAGAAAAGCCCATTTTTTCAGCTTCTTTCATTACCCGTTTGAGATTACATCTCGGGCAGCCCTCAAATGGGGTACCGTCTGCATTATATATATCACATATTAAGCGGGCAGTTGTTATCCCGTCTTTTTCCCGCCATGGCAGGATTTGAAAGGAATTTATATCAGGATGGAAAAACATATCCGAGGTCTCAATGCTCCTGAAACCTTTAATTGATGAACCATCAAGCATCATCTCATTTGCAAGAGCTTTGTCTATATGCTCCGACGGTATTGTCATATTTTTTACCTGCCCGTTTATGTCTACAAACTGCAGCTTTATAAACTTTATATTATATTCATTGATATAACCTTTTATGTCGTCTTCAGTAAATTGTCTGTTGTCTAGTCGCGTGTGTGTAAACTCTTTCATACCTGCCTCTTTCTCTTACAATATTCAGAATATAAATTTTTTCAAAAAAGGTCAAGTTATTTTTGTTTTTTGATTAACTATTGTGACAATTATTTTGTATGGTTTTATACATATTTTGTTAAGTTTTGTAAATATATTTAATATATATAGCAATTATATACAGCAGAAATACTTTATTAATATGTAAGGATTGATTAAATAAACACGAGATACATAATACACTATTTACACTACCTACTACACACTAACCTTCTACACACGAGGAATTACGAAAAAGAATTCCGAACTCTATCGAAAGATAGGGTTTTTTATTATGTATAATAATAAAGACAACTTTTAACAAATACACAATTGACATGTCAGCAACGTTATGTTATAAAATGAATACTTTTAGTGTTTTGTAACAAATTGTTTACTTGTGGCAAAATTACCCGCAAAATATTTTTTGACATGCGTTTTATAGGTGGCTTAAAAGGAGTAACTATGCCTTTAATACAAAAAATCAACTTTAAAGGAGAACAGTCAGGAGTATTTGATCAAAATTTCAAGATACCCGTATACACACCAACAGAAACTACACAGACATCGCCCCCTCTATCAAAGAGTATATCCGAAAAGTCACTGGTGTATGTGAGTTCAGCACTGGCACTGGTATCTTTAGGAGTTACAACAGCATTTGCCGCAAAAAACGGCAAACTTGCAAAACAGCTTGCAAAGTTTTCTAAAGAAAGCCAAGACATGTCATCCGATATCACCTCAAAAATGGGGAAAGAAATACAGCGCGTCAAAGACAGCATAAACGATCTCGGTAAATGGCAGGACGGACAAATAAAAGGCGTAAAAAGCGAACTTGAAAACAGAATTTCTCATGTTGCACATTCCGTAAAATCACCAAATGCCGAAGAAATTTTCCTTTCACCGGTAACTATTAACGGCTTAGAACTTCAACTTGCCACGGTTATGAATGGATATGGCAAAAACACCGAAGTGATTGAGGGTTTGTTACAGAAAGAATCAACAAAACGCATTTTAGGGTTGACTGACATATCAAAATTCGTTCCCCGCGATGATATTATGATAAGGATTCCAACGTCAGAATTTAAATCTTACGTCAGTACGGGGGGATTATCCATTGTTCCTAAAGAAATCATTGGCAATTTAGGTGCTATGATTAACAAAAAACAAAAAGTACGCTTGGTATTGGATATGCCTATGTATCTGGGACAGGTTGCTGATGATACATATTACTCCATTACAAAAAAGGCAAACGGCTTATTTGAGTATCGTACAAGTAAAAATAGTACTCCTCTTGCAAATCTTGAACATTTAAATACCATGCAGATACCTATTTACACGGATAAAGGAAAAACCACAGAACTTGTTGATATGTTCATCGCCAGAAATAATACTCAGAATGTAGATTTTGAACTTTTAAAACCATGGCTTGATAAAGGATTTGCAAAAGAGATTGATGCAGCTATAAAATCAGGTGAACCTTTCGTTATTGAGGATAGCTTACTTAAAATTGAATATAATCCTGCAAATACAGATAAAATTACCGCAAAAGTAAAATATGATACCGTATTTTATAAACACGACAAATTCCGTATGGATGGTCCTGTTATTAATGACTCTGCAAAAACCATCTATAATAACCTTACTCATGAATCAGGCGAAACTGAAAGATTTATATACTTTGATAAATTCTTCTATGAAGGTCTTCTGCGCAGTGCAGAAAATTCTTCAGAGAATTTGCGCGCGGATTTGATTATAGGAAATGACTGGCAAACAGGCGGCATTAGCGCCATGATGAAATTATTAACTACAGTTAAAAAATATTTTGGACTTGATCCTAAAATAGCTGATAAAATCTATAATACACCTGTTATTACTATTATGCATAATGCCGGATTAATGGGCAATGTAAATCATAGTCAAGCTAAATTATTAAATATCCTGTTTGGAGAGCACTCTGCAATGATTACCAAAAATGCTTGGATGCCAAAACCGCCTTCACTGAACGCAGACTCTTTAAACGGACTATTCCACGGTCATAGCTTTAACCCGCAAACTATGGCTGCAGCTTATTCCGATACAATTGTTCCCGTATCAAAAGGTTACGGTCATGAAATGGCATCCCATAGCGGTTTCGGCATAGATAATCATGATATATTCAAAATGCGTGCAAGATATTTTGAATTTGGAAACATGGAGCATCTGAAAAAAACTGTATTAGAAAATAGGCTTGATCCGGCACTAATCTCGGATATTAATATAGCATACAGACCAATTACAAATGGCTGTGACAAAATAAACAATATAATGTCAACTGAAAAATTGCGCGAACTTGAAAAGCAGCTGAATATAGAACCAAATTCATTCCGCATGCCGGCAGATTGCAATTCAATCGCTGAATGGCATAATCATAATAAACATATATATCTCAATAAAGTTATAGATGATCTTAATAAAGCAAAATCCGGGCGCGGCAACCCTATGAATATTGAACTTCCCGAATTAACAAACCTTGACGGTGTTACAAAAGATACTATGGTTGTTTCTACAGCAGGGCGTATTGCTGACCAGAAAGGGCTTGATATTTTTGCGGAAGCTATTGATGAGTTTCTATCAAGACATAAAGGTGAAGATTATCCTGTATTCTATGCCCAGGGAGTTGGTGATAAATCATATATCGGCAAATTGCTTGATATAAAACGCAATGCGGCGCAAAAATACGGTCAAAAAGCTGCAGATAGAATAGTTTTTGCAAAGTTGTTTAGCCAGCCCGGCAGGTATGACGGATGTAGAATCATGTCTGACTATACGGTCATGTCAAGCTGGTTTGAACCATGCGGACTGACGCATAAAGAATTTGCGTCATACAGTGGTGCTATACCTATTGTTAATAAAGTTGGAGGTCTTACAGACGGTCTTACAGATGGGGTTAATGCAATTTTCTCTGAAATGAAGCCGAAATATGGAGAATCATTTAATGCGGATGCCTTAAGCTTTAACAGAAAAGCTTTTGCTGACGCACTTGATAAAGCCTTTAATATATTCAAAGATAAGAATAAATTTAACCAAATGCTTGAAAACTCATTCGAAACTGACCACAGCTGGCTAAAACCAGGCGGTGCAATAGAAGAATATGCAAGATTATTCACAGACTTAAAAGTGCTTAAGCCGGAAATTTTACAACATACCTAGGTTAACTTTTATCACATTTAAAAAACAAAGGCATATATATGCGCCTTGTTTTTTGTATAATTATTTTGTGAAAGAGTTTTAAAAGGTTAAGATGGAAAGATTTTTTGGAATTTTCGGGATTATATTTATATTTGCCATAGCATTTTTGATGTCAAATAACAGAAAGGCAATAAATTACAAAACTGTGGCGACCGGATTTGTGTTACAAATATTATTGGCGGCATTTGTTTTTAAGGTGCCTTTCGGGCGAAAAATGTTTTTGGCAATAGGTGAATTTATCCAAAAAATTCTTGAATTTGCAAAAGAAGGCGGCCAATTTGTATTCGGCGGATTAATGGACGGCAAATGGGAGCTTGTAAACGGCGGGCAGATTTTTGCTTTACAGTTAATAAGCTCCATAATATTTATGATGATTCTGGTGAATATGTTGTATTATTACGGTATAATGCAGCGTGTTGTAGCGATTTTAGGCAAAGGGATGAACAAACTAATGTCTGTATCAGGTGCAGAAGCACTTTCGAATGTTGCAAGTGCCTTTGTAGGGCAAATTGTAGCACAAATTATGATAAAACCCTACCTGCCCAAATTAACCAGATCAGAACTTCTGGCGTCCATGGCAGGCAGCATGGCATGTATTTCAGGAGCAACAATGCCGCTATATATAGGAATGGGAATTCCAGCGCAATATATCCTTGCTTCATCAATAATGGCAGCACCGGGTGCTCTTGTTATATCCAAAATTGTTTATCCCGAGGTTAATACGCCTGAAACAAGCAAAAATTTCCAGGTTAACTTTAGTAAAAGAAAGAGAACTCACGCAAATGTTTTTGATGCAATATCCGCAGGAGCCTCAGAAGGTATGAAGGTAGCAATTAATGTTACAGCAATGATCTTAGCTCTTGTTGCATTAGTTGCAATGATTGACTGGTTTTTAGGCGGAGTTGGAAGCTTAATAGTCAAATATTTACATATAAATACATTTTTAGGGATGGATTTGGCTAATTTGTCGTTGAAAATGATTCTAGGTGAAATTTTTGCTATCTTTGCATTTTTGATGGGTGTTCCGCTGGGTGAAGCAACAACTGTAGGAAGCCTTATGGGGACTAAACTTGTGTTAAATGAAATGGTAGCTTATATTGATTTGACACATTTACCACAAACACTTTCCGATAAAAGCTTTTTAATAGCAAGTTTTGCCCTTTGCAGTTTTGGAAACTTCGGATCTATTGCAATACAATTGGGAGGTATTGGTGAGCTTGCCCCAAATCAGCGTAAAAATCTTGCAAGACTCGGAGTAAGAGCACTTATATGCGGGACGCTAACCTGCTATATGTCTGCAACTATTGCAGGTATCTTATTCTAACCTTCAACCTGGAGACAAAACAATATTTCAAATGCGTAAAACATTTATGCATAACCAAGTAACGCTTAAAACCATTAAGCGTATAATAAACACTTTTTACTCCCTAAAACTTCCTATTTGGCGCCGGAACAACGCCAGCAGTTTTACGTCTTTAGTTTTAGAAGTTTTATCCTTCTGTTGTTAATTCTTCCCAAATGCTTGGAACTACGATTAACGCTGTGTAAACGATAAAACCGAATAGGATTAAGTTAATAGCTTCCATGACACGCTCCTTTTGTCACATGTATATTATTCCCAGTTTGTTATAATAATTAACATAATTTTAAAACCATCTGTAAAAATCAGGAATTAATGCTATAATGAGGTAACATAATATGAAAAAGGATATAAAAACTTTATTAGAAAACTTATGTTGTTCAAATTGCAAAGCCGAATTTGATAAAGACTCAATTATCATTAAGCGATTTGAACAAGAATTGATTGTAGCACAGCTTTTTTGTCATCATTGTCAAAAAAGTTATGGCATAGCATTTTTAGGTTTTCCGGACGGGGTAGTAACAAAAGATCCGCTGGAGGTTCAAGAAGGACCGGATGCAATCGACTATGATGATGTAATTGATGCGCACCGATTTATACAAAATCTTGATGAGCACTGGCAGGATTATTTACCAAAACAATAATCTAGTTCCTGCTAATTCTATAACGAGGCAAGAACTTCTTTAGTGCATTCAAGTGCAACATCTGTTACAAAGTCCATATCCCTCTTGTCAATAATCAATGGCGGATTAAAGTAAATTACATTACCGAGAGGTCTTAAAAGTACCCCTTTTTGTAAAGCTTTTTTATAAATTTGATATCCGACACGCATATGACTTTCAAATGGTACTTTTGAATTTATATCTTGAACCAATTCAATCGCGTTAATAAGCCCTAATGAGCGTACCTCTCCAACATTTGATAGCGGAAGAAATTTTTCTTTAATAATTTCCGTAAAATAAGGTGCTTTTTTATTTGCATTTTGAATTATATGCTCATCTTCCAAAATATTCAACACCTCACAAGCAGCAGAAGCAGCAAGGGGGTTACCGCTGTATGTATGGCTGTGCATAAATGCTTTTCCTAAATTGTAGTCCGCATAAAAAGCATCATAAATCTTTTGCGTAGTTATAAATACGGCCATAGGCATATATCCGCCGGTCAAGCCTTTTGAAAGACACATAATATCCGGCGAAACACCGGCATGGTCAAATGCAAACATCCTGCCTGTCCTGCCGTATCCCGTTGCGATTTCATCTGCAATCAGGTGAACATTGTATTCATCACAAAGCTTGCGTAACTTTTTCAGGTATAGCGGCGGATAAATTTTCATTCCGGCTGACCCTTGTAACAAAGGCTCTACTAAAATTGCGGCAGTTTCCTCACCGAATATTTCAAAAGACTTTTCCGCATGCTCAAAACACTCACAGATGCAATTGTCACGGCATTTTCCGTACGGGCATCTAAAACAGTCCGGCCCCTCAATTCGAACAATATCAAGCAAAATAGGTTTATAAATCTGGGAATACAAATCAACACCACCAACAGATAAAGCCCCGATTGTTTCACCATGGTATGCATCAGAAAGAGCCATAAACCTCTTTTTTTGAGGATTGCCCGTTTGGTAATGGTATTGAAAGCTTACTTTCATTGATGCTTCAATTGCAGAAGAACCGTTATCCGTAAAGTTGAACTTACAGAGCCCTTCCGGTAATACTTTTGCAAGCTTTTCGCATAAATTAATCACCGGTTTATGAGTAAAATTTGCAAAAATAACATGTTCAAGGCTGTCAATTTGGCTTTTGACCGCATTATTAATTCTTGGATTACAGTGCCCCAAAAGATTACACCACCATGAACTTACAACATCCGCATAACGATTACCTTCAATATCATAAAGATACAGTCCGTTTCCTTTTTCAATTACTATCGGTGCAAGTTCCTCATAATCCTTCATCTGGGAGCACGGATGCCAAATATATTTCAAATCCTTCTCTGCCCAACTATTCATATTATATCTCCTTAAAAAGACTATATAAAGTATCTTTTTCTATTTTTAAATCTTTTTCATTATTTTTAACTGTTGCAACCACTTTAACTCCTGTCAAATTTTCAATAGTAGATTTGTTATCTATATGCATAATATTATTTTCGTCAAAATTATTAAGAATTATACCCTTAGGTTGAATACCAAGCTGTCGTGCATATTCCACAGTTAAAAAAGTTGCATTTATGGTGCCGAGCTCTGCCGTAGCAACAATAATAATATCCAGATTCAAAAGTTTTATAATATCCGACAAAAGAATTTGGCAATCATTGTCAAGCCTGAGCGGACACGTAATCCCGCCAGCGCCCTCCACTACTATGGTATTATATTTGTGTTTTATACGCTCAAAATCAGATTTCACCTTTTCCAAAGCGACCGGATTATTCTCAAATTGCGCAGCAAGATGAGGCGATAAAGGCTGTTTATAGAAAAAACTTACAAGCTCAAACGGATTTGTGTCAATTCCGGATATTTTTAAAACATAATCCACATCCCCGGGTATTAATTTCCCATTTTTTTCTTCCAGACCGCTTAGAACAGGTTTGTAATATCCGCAATTCAGTCCCGAATCCCGCATTTTTTTGACCAAAAGTCCTGATATATATGTCTTACCTGTATCTGTTCCTGTTGCCGTTACAAATATCCCCTTTGTCACACCGTCTCCTTAATAATATGATGCGATAACTTTTCCAAGTTACCGCATATGATAATTATAATAGATAAAATCTATTAGTTTTATAAAGCGCCAAATCCGTCTAAGAAATAATCATAATGCCTTATGTCATCATAATTATTTATATATTCCGCCTCAACTTCTTTTTGAACCTGAGGAACCACTTTGGCAGCTACAGATCTGCTCTTTAACATTTTATCAATATTAGGTTCTAATGTCAATTCAAAGTGGAAACGCCCGTATTTTCTATCTTGCTCATAAGCGTTATTAATAAGCGGATAGCCCCAATACAATCTTGCGCTCAAATCACCCGGCAATTGAACTCTTAGCCCCATACCGACTGATGCCAGGAAGTAACTGCCGTCATATACATCCTGTCTTGCTGTCGGGAAAACTCCGGCATGATCTGCAAAAATTACACCCTGAACGTATTTACCCAAAAACGGTATCTTTTCACCTGATCTTGGACTTGTAATCTGTCGCGGCAATAACGGGAATATCAAATCACCACTTATAAAATAACCGTTTTTACCAATCAGAATACCTTCAGAGTATCCTCTTGTTGTCAGCAAACCACCAGCCTGAAACTGGTCAATATACGGAATATCTTTGTTGTTCGGAATAATCTGATAGTTTGCACGCAATTGACCGTACACGCCGTGTGAAAAGTCATGAATTCGGTACAAACCGCCTGAATATTTGAAGTAACTTGATCTGCTGTCAAATATTGGGAACGCCATAGAAGCATTTTGGTTAAAATACCATATGCCGCGTGCCGTGTCTTTTCTTATATTAAACCCTAAATCCGCACTTGTAACCTCATCCAACCCTAATTGAGAAGTTCCGATAAACGGTTTTAAGAAATCCATTCCGGTATAGACACGTTTATAATTCAATGAACCGTAGCCTTTGAGCTCAAAGCCCTGTGAGCGTTTGATTGGCTGAGAATAATACAGTGAATAAACATATGACCTTGTGTTCAAACCAAGCGAAGTGTACGGACCCCACTTAACTTTTGCAAACGTTGATGCATAAGAAAAGCCGACACGACCGTCATATTTATTAACCGGAATATTATAATCAAAGAACGGGCTTATTGCTCCGCCGCTAAAATATGTACCTAAACTCATTCTGTCACGATAGCCGAATAAGCTGTCAGCGATCAACATCGGACCGCCCCTCAATTTACCTGTTTGATACCTTCCGGCATTATCCATAACACCTATAATGTGGAACGGAAACTTTTCATCGGCAGATAATTCAATATCTGTGGTTCCCGGCTGTTCTCCTGCTTTTAAATTTGCAGAAAGAGTTACACCTTCATTATAACGGTTAAAATCAAGTACATCTTTTTCTAATTTTACAATATCAAATAATTCATGCTCTTTATCCGGAATTCTATCAAGAATATAGTTGGATTTTGTCCATCTGTTACCATCAATAGTTACCTTACCAATACGGCTTTCAATCAAATCAATATATATAGCACCGTTTTCAACCTGCTGTTCCGGCAGATATGCCCTGGCAGTAACAAACCCTTTTTGGGCATATAATGTATTAATCTCATCAATCATTGCCTGTATATCCGATATAAATAGGTTCTTACCGGCATATTTTGAAATAATCGATCCAATTTCCTCACGTGTTAATATTTCAGATGGTGCGACCTCAATAGAATCAACGTAAACACCTTTCGTTTCTAGTTCTTCAACCTTCGCACGAATCACATCACCCTGGCCTTCCGGGGCACCTTTGATTACAGTACTACCTTGTGTACCGCCGCCCTGTTCGCGCTGCTCCTGATACTTCTGATAATCAGTCTGCATTTCCTGCCGCTGTTCTTCATATCTTCTGGTATCCATATCATGCTTGACGTTTGGAGCCGACTGCTGTATTGCTTCCTGTATACTTGGGGGCAACTCTACTGCAAGGCCATTTTTAGGAGTACAGCATAACACAACCAGTGCTAACATCGCACTTAAAAATATTTTTCTAGAGATCACCTTTTTCATATTTATTCTATTACCTTTTTCATCTAAAATTTAGTTACCCATATCAGTATTACTACTATTTTCTAATATAAAACACAGACATAAAGTTTTTTTATATTTTTATTACAATTTAGTAACAAAAATTTATTTTTTAACCAAAACATGTATTTACGTACTATTATTATAAAGTATTATTTTGCACTTGTAAATATTATAACAAAAAATTAACTTATTTACTTGATAAAAAAACAAAAATTCATACATTTAAAGGAGGGTAGAAGTTATGAAAATAAAAGTATTAACAATTTTAGCAGCAATCATTGTAGGTCTATGTATAAATCCGGTACAAGCAGGTGAGGTTGCAAGCATTGATGTTCAAAAAGTTGTAAACTCATCACCTAAAGTTCAGGCATTGAAAAAAGAACAACAAACAAAAGCAAAAGAACTATTATCTCTTATTGACAAGGCCCGAAAAGAGGTAGCAAATATTTCTGATACATCTAAAAAGCAGTCTCTTGAAGAAAAGTATAATAAGCAGCTTGCTGAGAAAAAGCAAAAAATGGACAAGGAATACGCCGAAAAGCTTAAAAAAATTGAAGACGAAATATCAACTATCATTTCAGACCAGGCAAAAGCAAAGGGTTACGATATGGTTGTAGCAAAAGGTGTTGTATTATACAGTACAAATGATATTACAGAAGACGTGGTCAAAGCTGTAAAATCTGCCAAATAAAGTTTTTAGCAGATTTAAGGCCAAATCTTTACTTGTTAGATATATATTCAACTAATTCACCGGTTGAATATATATTTTTTATCACGATTTTTTTATTTGTAACCTTTTTGACATAATCGAAAATTTTTCCACCCCAAAAATCTTCACTGTAGGGTCTTAGCATTACAGACGGAATAACGATAAAATCCGCATCAATATCTTATATGGTTTTTATCCGTAAAGTTAGTCAATATAATATAAATTCCTTGCAAATACGAAAGCCTGTAATCATCATCTTGCACATACAGAGTTTCCCGCAGACCTTTTGGCTGCTAATCAACAAAACAGAATACGCAATGGTTAAGACAAGGCTTAATATAATCAAAACAGCACTTTCAAAGACAATTCCTAAGTCCGCATCATAATCCTTTTCTATCTCGATTTCCTAAATTACACCTGATTTTTTCTTAACCTCCAACGTAAGTAATTCAGTTTTGCAATAGAAATTATAGTCAATCATGTCAGACATCTTTTTTCCGTCAATTGACACAATTTCGTCACCTGATTGGAGTTAGAATTCTTCTGCTATTGAATTTTCAATAACGCTATCTACTATTGCCGGCATTTTCTTTTTCTAATCCTTCCACAATAGTTATGAAGTTTGAATATTCGCAAACAGCGTTGTCCAGAATTATTCTCTGATAAAAACTAAGGTGGTTATATTCATCATTAATAAGCTTTTCAGCATTAAATTTATGCTGCATAGCAAGGGACTTTATATGAAAAAACAAGTCAGCACATTCATCTTTAGACAAAAATGACGCGCAGGAAAGTTTTATTCTTGCGCCGGACAAAAACTGCACCGGATTTTCGCTCAAATTTTCCAGAATAAGACGCCTTAGCGTTTCAATGCCGTTTTTAGTAATTGAATAAAATACAGAAAGCTTACCGCCGTCGGACATCATTTTACGTGAAGTAATATCTCCGTTTTGTTCCAACCTTACAAGAGCAGGTTTTATAGCTCCGATACTTGGACGTGAAAATGCGCCAAAATTTTCAAAGATAAACTTTTGTACCGAATACATCGTCAATTCACGCTTGGAAAGCACGTACAAAATCATTAATTCAATCATACACGTATTATATCACAAGTGCCTTAGGC
>CAYYAG010000016.1:0-34929 GCA_964470005.1 uncultured Muribaculaceae bacterium | reverse complement strand
GTATTCCAGCTCAAGATGACCAATGATAAGTGTGCTGCCGTCTTTTACACCAAGTTTTTTCAGTTCTTCAAACACTCCCATTCCGGTCAGGATATTTTGAAGCCTTATTATTTGTTCGGTATTTCTGGAATCCGTGACCGCCGCAAGACGGTTGATTTTTCCGCCGTTAACAATATAGGTATCTTTTGCCGCTTTATAAACTTCAAATGCGCTGTCATCGTTATCATATGCCGCCAAATCTTCTTCCACTACAATATCAGACACATGATGCTCAATTTCATCGACTTTGACTGACATGAAATCGACAAGCCTTTCTATATTCTCACCCGTTACGGCAGAGATGAAATAAACATCTTTAAATTTATCAGTGCCATAAAGCATTTTGTATTCTTCAATTTGTTTTTGAATTTTATTTATATCTTCGGGTAAAACCGCGTCAATTTTATTAAATACAACAATTTGATAAAGATTTGCAAGCTTTTCCGAATGTTTTTTCAATTCTCCGTTAATTATGTCGTAGTTTTGCAATGGATTATCCGTCGTAATATCAATAAGATGTACGAGAAAACGGCATCGTTCAATATGTCGTAAAAATTCATGCCCCAAGCCGACGCCTTCGGATGCTCCCTCAATTAATCCGGGGATATCCGCAACCACATAGCCGTCTCCCGAATACTTTTTGACAACACCAAGATTTGGAATCAGTGTTGTAAAAGGATAATCCGCAATTTTTGGTTTGGCTGACGAAATACGACTAATAAGTGTAGATTTACCGGCATTTGGCATTCCTAAAAGTCCGACATCCGCAATTAATTTTAATTCAAGCTCAAGTTCACGCTCAATACCCGGCTCCCCCGGCTCACAAAATTGCGGTGCTCTCTTTTGTGCAGTTGCGAATCTTGCATTACCGCGCCCGCCCCTGCCGCCTTTTGCAACAAGAACTTTTTGCTCGTGTTCAGTCAAATCCGCAATGATATTTCCTGTTTTAAGATCTTTTACAACCGTACCTAAAGGAACTTTTATGACCAAATCTCCCGCACAGCGTCCGTGCATATTTTTGATACCGCCGTTTTCCCCATTGCCGGCCTTAAACACTGATTTATATTTAAAATCCATCAAGGTTGACATATTTTCGTCTGCAATCAAATAGACATCTCCGCCTGAGCCGCCGTCTCCGCCTGCCGGACCGCCCTTATCTACATATTTTTCACGACGCCAGGCTACCATACCGTTTCCGCCACGCCCTGAAATTATCCTTATTCTGGTTTTGTCTAAAAATTGCATTTATTTTCCTCTTTGTATTACAATAATACTATGAAAATGATAAAAAATACATTATTCACCGAGAATACCGTCAACATAGGCCCGGAAAGCGGCTATGACAATTATATTATGGCAATTGAATCAAGCTGCGACGAAACAGCCTGTGCAATAGTAAAAAACGGACGTGAAGTTATTTCAAACGTTGTGGCTTCACAAATTAAAACACACGAACAATACGGCGGCGTAATTCCTGAAATTGCCGCACGCGAACATTTGGAATCCATAAATGTAGTAATTGAAGAAGCTCTCAAACAGGCAGGAATGAAACCTGAGCAGATAACCGCATTTGCCGCAACCGTAGGACCCGGGCTTGTAGGATGTCTTTTAGTCGGATTAAATGCTGCCAAAACACTTGCCCTGATATATGACAAACCCTTCATCGGCATTAATCACTTAAATGCACATCTTTGTGCAAATTACATTGATACAGATCTTAAGCCGCCCTATATTGCACTTTTAATAAGCGGCGGGCATACACAGATTATTGACGTAAAGTCCTATTCTGAGCAGGAAATTATCGGTGAAACAATTGATGATGCAGTAGGTGAGGCTTACGACAAAGTAGCACGACTAATCGGACTCCCATACCCGGGAGGTCCTGTTTTGGATAAACTTGCAAAAGAAGGCAACCCCAACGCCTTTAAGCTTCCGGAGGCAAAAGTTGACGGGTATAACTTTAGCTTCAGCGGGCTGAAAACAGCCGTCTTAAGACTTGTTAAATCCTTTGATGGACAAGAATTACCCGTAAATGATATCTGCGCAAGTTTTCAGGAATGTGTTTCTTCAACTCTGTTCAAAAAGGTAAAAAAAGCTCTTGAAAAGAGAGGTTACAAACAGGTCGTAATAGCAGGAGGAGTCGCCGCAAATTCAGAAATCCGAAAGAAAATCTTCTCATTGGAAGATGAAGGATGTAAGGTTAATGCACCACTTATGAAATATTGCACTGACAACGCTGCAATGGTCGCTTCATGCGCATATTTTAATACAAACACTTTTGATGACATCGATGTTGAAGTATTTTCAAGAGCTTAAGACTTCTCTTTTTACTAATGACATAATTTTATCAACAATCAGCTTTTCAAAACGGATACCAAATGCATTATTTATCTCGCGAATAAAATAGCATGGACTTGTAACATTAACCTCAAGTATTTTACCGTCAACAACATCCAATCCTGACATATAAATCCCGCGCTTGTTGAGTTCCGCTGCAAGTATAGTAAACTTTTCTTTCTCCGATGATGTTAAAACATCTTTTTTAATACATTCGTCTTTATGTTCATTAAATTTAAAGTCATTGTTACTCGGAAGTTTCCTGACGCAGTAATCATAAACTTCTCCCCCGACTATCATAACTCTTTTGTCACCATAAACCGCCAGCGGGAGATATTTTTGAACCATAACCATGTTGGTGCCGTTATTTGTAATTGAATTTATAATTACGGATGTGTTTTTGTCCCCGTCTTTAAGATACATAACTCCTGATCCAAAACATTTATTCAAAGGTTTTAAAATAATTTCATTATTCTCTTTTAAAAATTCAATTATATCATTTTTTGAAGCAGTAACTATATTTTCCGGCATTAAATCATTGAATAGAACAGCATGAAGCTTCTCGTTAAAATCCCTGATTGATTTCGGGTCATTTAAGATAACTGTTTTATTTCTGTCAACAAAATCAAACACATATGTAGCATTAATATAATCAAGATCAACCGGAGGATCCGGCCTGAACATTACAAGCTCAAAATTTTCAACCCTGCGGCTATATTCCTTTTCTTTATCAAAGCAAATATTTCCGTCCAGTAAGTAGGAACTATAGCCGGAAGCATATGCTGTTCCTGACTTTAAAGACAGTTTGTCAATTGTTGTAATAAAAACATCATTTCCGCGCTCCAGAAATTCCTTTATCAGCCAGAAATTTGTCACCAAATCATTGAACTCAAAATATTTAAGTTCGACCCTGTCTATCACAAATAAAATATCCATAACGCCCCACTTAATACTATATTTCGTTAGGATTTAAAACACCCACTGAGGTATTATTCAAATTAACAAGTTTGATAAACCGCTCAATATCAGCCTCAATTTCCGGGAATGTACCATAATGCATAGGAATAACCGTCCTTACACCCAGCCATTTTGCAGCAATTGCCGCATGGTCAACATCCATAGTATAATTTCCGCCTATAGGAAGCATTGCAATCTGAGGTGCATAAAGTTCTTTAACCGTCTTCATTTCTGCGCTAAGACATGTATCTCCCGCATGGTAAATCCTTGCGCCGCCTACATCCAAAAACAAGCTTGCCGGACATCCGCCGTAACGACCGTCAGGCAACGAGCTTGAATGAAATGCCGGTAAAAATATTGCACGCCCCCAGCTATACTGTATCCACGCACCTAAAGACACTGATTTTGCCTTGGCTCCCTGTTCCCTGCAATACGCTGCAAGCTCAGGCACCGCTGTAATTTCTATATCCAAATCTTTTGCAATTTCAATTGCCTGTCCCAAATGATCTCCGTGTGCATGGGTCAGCAAAATATCTTTTAATGGCTCCTTTTTCCAATCATACTTAGGATTTTGTTTAACAAACGGATCAATAATGACTGCATTTTCTCCGTTTGTAATCTGAAACGCACTGTGCCCGATGTATTTGATATCAACCATAATAACACTCCTTTACATGTTATTTAAATTTACCACATTTTACTGTAAAATACAATTATGCAACAAAATTATATAAAAAAATGTATAGAACTTGCCCGACAAGCAGAAGGGGAGACTTCTCCTAACCCTCTTGTCGGGTGCATTATAACAGACGAATTTGATAATATAATCGCAACAGGCTATCATAAAAGGTACGGCGATAATCACGCAGAACGTGATGCCCTCCTAAAGATTAACAAAGGCGACGGCGATACCCTGTATGTAAATTTAGAACCGTGTTCACATTTCGGGAAAACACCCCCCTGCACTGATATTATTATTGAAAAGGGGATAAAACATGTAGTTATAGGAATGCTTGATCCTAACCCTGTTGTAAGCGGCATTGATAAACTTAAACAGGCAGGAATTGATGTTACTGTGGGGGTTATGGAAGAAGAATGCAAAAAGCTTAATGAAGTATTCTTAAAAAATATGAATGAGAAGAAAACTTTTGTTGCAATAAAAACGGCCACTACCCTTGATGGGAAAATTGCCACTGCCGAAGGATCTTCCAAATGGATTACCTCGGAAAGAGCACGCGAAGAAGTGTATAAAATAAGAAAACGCTATGATGCAATAATGACAAGCTCTACAACAATTATTGCAGATAATCCCAAAATGGAACATCGTAAAAAAATTATCCTTGACCGTGAACTTAAGACAGATTTAAATTCTCAAATCTATAAGCAGGGTGAAATTTACATATTCAATGAAAAAAGAGACGGCCTTGATGGAAGCCTGAATTTTATAAAAACACCGATAAAAGACGGAAAAATTAGCCTTGCATTTGTATTTAATAAATTGTATGAATTAGGTATTATGAGTGTTTTAATAGAATGCGGAGGAAAGCTCAGCGGAAAAGCCTTAAAATATGCCGACAAAATTTATCATTTTATTGCACCCAAAGTTACAGGCGACAATAGTGCAAAATCATGCTTTGACTATAGAAAAATTACCGAAATTTCAGAGTGCATCAATTTCAAAATTGACAGCACAGAATTTTTTGATCCTGATATTTTATTAACTTACTATCCTATAGAAAAAAAGTTATAAAGAGCTATTATAGTATCATGAAAATATCCCCGGCATATAAGGGACTCTTTGACACCCGTGAGTCTCTTACAAATATTTTTAAACTACATAGAAATCATACACCGGCTAATACAAATTTAATCATTGTTCCGCACGCAGGATATGAATATATAACCGAAATATCTTTTGCTGCATATAATACTATTAATCAAAAAGTTAAAAACATCACAATAATAGCACCCGCAATATACAATAGAATTTATGGCAGTGTAACATCCGATGCCGAAGCCTTTGAAACTCCGTTTGGTGATTTAAAAATAGTTCGTGCAGACACAACGGTTAATAATAAAATCATTGAAAAAGAAACCGCTTTGGTCTGCCAATTACCTATCATAAAATATCTGTTTCCAGATGTTACGGTTACGCCTATAATCTACGGGTGCGAGGATTATAAAACAATTGCCGGCATTATAAATGACCAAAATGTCTTTGTAATAGTAACTAATTTAAGCAGGTTTGTACCGGAGAGGGAGAGCCTTCAACTTGACAAGCAAACCTCCAGAATGATTGAACGTAAGCGCTTTGAAGATTTAGATATTGAGCTGGCAGACGGAGCAGTAGGCCTATGTGCTGCTTTAGAATTTGCAAAACACAACAAGCAGGATTTTATACGTACCGGCTACACAAATTCATCAAAAACCAACGGCGACACCTCAAATGTAGTAGGTTACGGAAGCTGGTACTTAATCTAAAAATTTACCGTCAAACACGTCAACAACCATATTAGCCATGTCAGAATGCATTGACGGGACACCCGAAGCTGCCGGATTGTTTTCATTAACAACAGACTCACCCCTAATATCTTCAAGATCTTCCTCCGTTGACAAACTTTCATCAGGAGAATCAATAACATCCGGCTGCGGCGGAAGTTCCGGCTTACTTTTAGAGACAGGTGGCAAATCACTCACAACCAGGTCACCTGACTGTGGAAGTCGCACGATTATATTAGTATCATCCCGTTTAAACATAGATTTGACAGCCTCTGAAAGCACCTTACGCTTATTACCTTCACCAAATTGTTTCAATAAATTTTCACTGTTAATACTTATTACAACTTTTTCAGGTGAAAGTTCTACAGGATTTGCCCACTGTTTCAGCAGTGATTTTGTCGGAGGACTTGAAATATTATTCAAAAGTTCCGCCCATAAAACTGCTATATCTTTTGATTTATCTACAATGTGCGCCCTGGGCATCGGGGTAAAATCCTCGACAATTTGTATTTCGGATGAATTCTCAAATTTTTCAGGCAATTCATCCTGCTTAACGGTCTGTTCCTCATGGGATTTGATTATTTCAGACGCCGCCGAAGCATTTTCTAATCTTACAGCCTGTATTGAAGATTGTAATTCATTTTTTGTCTCCGATTTAGATATCATTTCCGGCTTGGCTACAGGAGAGGGAGGAGTTTTATAAACAGTACGTGCCGTATTTCCGGCTTCCAACTGTGACAGGCGTTTTTGTAAAGCCTCAAGTGTAGTGTTTTCGGTAAGATTAGCCAAATCAATTATGCTGACCTCAAGCCATAGACGCGGATTATTAGTAAGCTTAATTTCTTTTATATAATCAGAACATTTATCAATAAGCGACATAATTTGATGAGTTTCAATACATTTTGTCTGATCTTTCAAGGCCGTTATTTGAACTTCATTTAACTGTGTAAGCTCAAAAATTATGTCTTCACTGCAACTTTTAACAATTAGAAGGTTTTTCAAATAATCAAGAAGGTTAGTTAAGATTTGAACAGGCTCATTACCGGCATTATAAATATCTTCAAACATTTCAAGTGCACCTTGCGGGTTTGAAGTTAAAATGGCATCCGAAAGCTTACACAAAACATCAAACGAAATTCTGCCCAGCAGACGATTAATGTCTTCTGTTTCAATAGCATTTTTACCGCCCAAAATACTCAATTGATCGAGCAGAGCAATACTATCACGCATTCCCCCTGCGGAATTTTTTGCAATAGTAAACAAAGCATCATCAGTTATATTAATATTTTCTTTTTCTGAAATGTAACGCAAATGTTTTACGATATCATCCGTTGTTATTCGTCTAAAATCAAATCTTTGACAGCGGCTTTTTATGGTATCAAGAACTTTATGTACTTCTGTTGTCGCAAGAATAAATATAACATTTTCAGGCGGTTCTTCAAGTGTTTTCAACAAAGAATTAAAAGCCGTATTTGAAAGCATATGGACTTCGTCTATAATATAAATTTTGTATTTACCGTAAACCGGAGCGTACAGAATTTTTTCAAGAATATTCTGTGTATCCTCGACTTTTCTATTACTTGCCGCATCAATTTCAATAACGTCAATAGGAACAGAGTTTGCAATATCAATACAGCTTTCACAAACTCCGCAAGGATTAATTGTAGGTCCATTCTTACAATTCAACGATTTGGCAAAAATACGTGCTGTAGATGTTTTTCCTGTCCCTCTCGGACCAGTGAACAAATACGCATGCGAAATCTTATTAAGCTCAACAGCATTTTTCAAAGCATTTTTAATGTGTTCCTGCCCGACCAGTTCTTCCAGCTTTTGCGGGCGGTATTTCCGGTACAAAGGTATGTATTTATCGTTCATGATATAATTATAACAAAAGACTGCCTAAAAGGACAATATATTATGAATTTAATTAAACCTGCAAAACTGAAAAAAGGCGATACAATAGGAATTATGGCTACATCTGGCGCTGTTGAAGACAAAGAAAATGTCTTAAGAGCTGAAAGTTTTTTTAAAAACAGAGGTTATAATGTTGTTTTGAGCAGTAACGCGTTTGATAAATGCAGATATTTATCCGGCACAGACCAAGAAAAACTTGATGAGCTGCACAATTTCTTTAAAAATCCCAAAATAAATGCAATAATTTGTATGCGCGGCGGATATGGCGCCATAAGACTTATAAACCGTGTTGATTATGATTTAATCCGTCAAAATCCAAAGATATTTTGCGGATATTCAGATGTTTCAGCACTCTCAATTATGATATTGAAACACTCAAACCTTATGACATTTTGGGGACCGATGGCACAGGGGGATTTTGGGGCGGAAACTCCGGATGAATTCACCCTAAATTCATTTTTTAATGCCTTAACATCAGCCGAATTAAAATACGACCCGGAAGTTAAATGTATTTATAAAGAAGGAGATGCAAGCGGGATTTTGTGGGGCGGAAACCTTTCAACGGTAGTATCACTTTGCGGACAGAATTTTATACCGGAGGAAGATTTTATATTTTTTGCAGAGGACTTGAATGAACCTGTATACAAAATAGATAAAATGATGACACAGCTGATGAACATTGAACAGTTTTCACAAAACCTAAAGGGAATAGTCTTAGGAGATTTTTTAGACATCGACAATAAGCAGTGGTTTGATGAATTATTTACCGAGTTCGGAAACAAACATAACATTCCGGTTGTAGGCGGATTCAAAATTACTCATAACATTGAAAAAATCACCCTGCCATACGGAGCAAATGCACAATTAATCTCCGGAACTTTAAGGTTAAAATATTAGCTGTCCTGCCAAACATTAAATTTATATTAATTATGTTTAAACACATAATTTTTTGCGATAAAATTTAAAAAGATACAATATGGAGTAAAAAATCATGTGGGATTATTCAGAAAAAGTAATGGATCACTACCGAAATCCCCGAAATGTCGGCAAAATTGATGATGCAGATGCTGTCGGAATCGCGGGATCACTTGCCTGCGGTGATCAGTTAAAAATATATTTAAAAATAGAAAATAATATAGTAACAGATGCAAAATTTCAAACTTTTGGCTGCGGCTCAGCCGTTGCAAGCTCAAGTATTTTAACAGAAATGATTATTGGTAAATCGGTAGATGAAGTTAAAAAAATTACGAACAAAGACATAGCCGATCAATTAGGTGGACTTCCGCCGGAAAAGATGCACTGCTCTGTCATGGGTTATGAAGCACTTGAAGACGCACTGAAGGGCTGGGGAGATGAATATCAGGATCTGGATGATTTGAGAGAGCCTGAAAAAGCTGACAAAATAGTTTGTACCTGTTTTGGAATTACCGAAAATTTAATTTTGGATGCTATTAAACAAAACGGACTAAAAACAACCGAAGAAGTCACAAACTACACCAAAGCCGGAGGTGCATGCGGCAAATGTAAGAGTCTTATTCAGGATATCCTGGATACATACTATGAAAAAGAACAAACCGAACAGAAACTTTCTCTGACTCAAAGAATTCTTAAAATAAATAACATTATAGAAACTCAAATCTCGCCTGAACTCCAAAAGGACGGCGGAGATATTCACCTTGTAGACATCAAAGATAATAAAGTTTATGTCAAACTTCACGGCAAGTGTTCTTCTTGCAAAAATGCAACACTTACCATAAAAAGGTTCGTTGAACAAACACTTAAAACAGCAATGGGTGAAGATATTGAGGTTATAGAAACATGATATATTTAGATAATAATGCAACAACAAAAATAGACGAACGTGTACTTGAGGCGATGATGCCCTACTTTAAAGAAGAATATGCTAATCCTTCAAGTATGTACAATTTCAGCAAAAAAGCATCCGATGCACTTAAAAATGCCAGAGGTGTTTTAAAAGATTTCCTGAATGCAAAAGACGAAAAAGAAATCATATTCACCTCATGTGGTTCGGAAAGTGCAAACACTGCTATTAAAGGCGTCTTGAACTACAACAGAAGCAAAAAACATATAATTACAACAAAAGTAGAACACCCGTGCGTTTTGAATTTGTATCAAACACTGGAAAAACAGGGTTACAAAGTTGATTATATCGGAGTCAATTCAAATGGTGATCTCGATTTAGAGCAATTAGAAAATGCTATTAACCAAGACACTGCGCTTGTATCAATTATGTGGGCAAACAACGAGACCGGCGTGATATTCCCTATACAAAGGATTTCCGAAATAATTAAGACAAAAAATCCTGAGACAAAGTTCTTTGTTGATGCTGTTCAGGTCGCAGGAAAAATTCCTATTGATGTTCAGGAAAATGGTATTGACCTTCTCGGGATTTCAGGCCATAAATTTCACGCACCAAAAGGTGTCGGAGCCCTGTATATAAACTCAAGAACACTTATAACGCCGTTAATTATAGGCGGGCATCAGGAACGAGGCAAACGTGCGGGAACAGAAAATGTTCCATATATTGCAGGACTTGCAAAAGCTGCAGAATTGGCACAAGACGGCCTTCAGTATGAAACAACGGAGGTTAAGCGCCTGCGGGATAAGCTTGAAAGAAGTCTCTTAAAAGACATCTACAATTCAAGACTTAACACGGGCGTTTCCAACAGGGTTCCGAACACTACCAATATCGGCTTTGAATACGTAGAAGGTGAACTAATTTTACTTCACATGAGTGATTTGGGCATCTGCGCAAGCTCAGGCAGCGCATGTACATCAGGCTCGTTGGAACCTAGTCACGTTTTAAGAGCCATGAACGTACCGTTTACAGCAATTCACGGCAGTATAAGATTTTCACTCAGCAGGTTTACAACAGAAAAAGAAATCGATTATGTTTGTGAAAAGATGCCTGGCATAATTGAAAAAATTACGGCAATTTCTCCCTATCAGGATGAACTTGCCGCTCTAAAAGCACATAAATAAGCAATCACCATCTGACACCTTAATAACTTTATCTTAATGAAGTACCTAAGAATAAGGCGCCTGATGAAATCCCATGGCAGCAATATGTAGCTGATGAATTCTATCAACTTACTGATGAAGATAAATATTACGGATTTGATATAATTTCCCTTCCGGATGCAGTTGATAATCCAAATGAATTTGATAATATCAAACCTGCAACAATGGCTAAAAGGTGTCCCCCCCCCTTGCACAAAATTCTCAAGATATACACGAAATTGCCACGAAATTAAACAGTTTCCCGGCAAGTGCTATCGTGATTCTTTCGGATAAAGCATCTGATAAAGCAAGAAAAGACTGCCGACGTAATATAATCAAAGAAATTTTTATGAGGCAATTGCAAAAAGTCAAAATCTTAAAATAAAAGAAGAAAGCTATAACGAAGATCGGTGCAGACAACGTATAGGTTTTAAATTATAACCGACCTAAGCAAAAACTACAGTAGAAAACTTAAATCTACTACTTTCTGCTTACGAAGAATTACCCGTTTTTGAATTTTTACAAACTCCTGAAATGTAGAATGGAATTCACCCATAAATAAATCTATCCTGATTTTAAGGAGTAATAATGAAAAAATTTGTAATTGTTTTATTATTAATATTCAGTGTGAATTTATATGCACATGCCGGCGGCTATACCCCGACACTCGGAAAAATAGAAAATGTGTTATACGGATTTCAATACGACGGAGAAGACGACTCCTCAAGACTGGCACGCATTGAGAAAAGTGTTTACGGGAAATCTTCTTCCGGAGATGTAGGAAACCGTATAGCAAAATTAAAAAATGATCTCTCTGCAGATTTAATGGGACAGGAAATTACACCAAGAGAAGACACTTTTAGAGATGAAAGTGATGATTGGGTTGAAGAAATTCCGATAGCAGATGCAAATATTCAATACCCGGCAGTAGATGAACTTGAAAAACAGGTATTTAACACAACATATACAGACAAAGAAATTAAAGAAAGGCTATCCGCACTGGAACAAAAAACTTTCGGGCAGACATTTAACGACGATCTTGCATCAAGAACTGAAAGATTAAAGGCCGAGTTAAAGCCGAATAGTTTCATGGACAATGCAATAGCTCAATCTTCTAACGATTTTTATAACGATGAGGTAATAACACTCGACAGAAATTATCACCTTGACCGTTACGAATCGCCAAATCAATTTGATTATGACGCATACAACGCAGCACACCCGAAGAAAAATAGCCTTTTCCCGGTTAAAAAGGCAAATATAACAACTGTTGAAAATGCAGTTCTGAACCAATCATTCAAAGGTGACACAATGGAAAAAAGACTATCCAGACTGGAATATGCAATGTTTGGAACTAATTTTGCACAGGATGACAACCAGACACGAGCCGAGCGTATTGCAAGCGCTTACCGTGCACATAAAAGTTCAAGCCGATACGACAGCAATAAATTTTCCCAAAACTTGGCAACGGCCGTGCAAATCGGCACACTTATACTAATGGTTCTTGCATGTATCCTCTAGAATTTAAATAAATTTTTCAAATTTTCTTTTGCATCTAAAAGCTGCTGTTTAGTGTCATCAATAGCATTTTTTACAGCATCAGCCGTGCTGTTAAGACTATCCGATACATCAATAGCAGATGTATCACAGGCAGAAAGCCATTTAAATGATTTCACGGAAGATGTACTGTCAACTCCTCCATTGAATTCTACTTTAAAATCCTTATAATTTTCATTACCGGACGATAGTGCAGGAATATTATCCGTATTTTCATTAGCCGGGTCAGTGGTCATAGAAGCAATCAGGGTAGAAGTTAGTGCCCCGAATTTAGGTATATAAGAAGTCAATTTATCAACAGACAAATCTCCCAGAGGTCCAAGTACATAAACAACATTTTCATCCAGGCGCCCCAGCACTATAACATTTGTTGTTCCGTTCATCAGATTATACTCACCCGTAATATAATAGGCCATAGAAGGTCCTGTCATAGTTATAGGATTAATATCAGCCCAGCCGTCTTTAAATGTAAGATTACCACTAATACTCTTAAATTCTGCTGTATTTTGAATAATAGGAAGCGAAGTAACAGATGTTACTGCAGCTTTTAAAACAGCATTTCCAAGTATATTCTGAGCATACAATAATGTATCAAAACGACCTAAATTTAACAGTTTTCCGTTACTGATGCTAAAGTCTGCTGTTCCGGTAAGATTTTTCATAATATCAACATCAGTTGCACCTTTAGTTGCAATATCCGCATTAAAACACAAGTTTCCGGACAAAGCATTTTTAATCCCGGCCGCACCTTCAATAGCCTTGAGGGCATTTATATCCGAGCCAGTAATATTTGCAGTTATTTTGCCGTCATTAATTCCGTACAAAATATTGGCTGAAACTTTACCGTCAAAAGCGTCGGCAGCAAGATTATTAAGGTAAAACAAATTGTAATTCTTTAACATAAATCCGGTTGCAATATTCTGGGCTTCAATCCCGCCGGACTTAAAACTCTGGAGTGTAGCATTGCCTTTTAAAACAGGTCCGTTTAGATTCGCCACAAGATTTTTCATTGTCAAAGCCATATCCGGAATTGAAATATCCGAAATTGTTACAAGTCCTTTAATATAAGGATTTGCAGCAGTTCCCGTCACATCAACATCACCCCTTGCAGCTAGTGATGAATTTTTAAATCCCGGTACTACAAATGATATTTTTTTAGGAACAGACACACGTAAGTTCAATTTTTGCGTTTTTGAAAGATTATTCACGGTACCGTCAAGCGTCATGAGAGCTGAGCCATCTGTATAAATTCCTGTATCGGCGAATTTCAGAGTGTCATCTGTAATCTTTATCGCAGAGTTAATAACCGTTGTTTTACTTTTTAGGGCATCAATTTCAAGTATTGCAGCGTAATTATCCGGATCTGCTGTAACTTTCATATTAATATCCTGAACTTTTTTATTTCCAGATATTGAAAGCTTAAGCGGAATTTTACCTGCCGCGTTTACCATAAATTCCTTTGGCAGTAATGATTTGACATCATTTGCCAAAATATTGCCTGAAATATCAATTCCAATCTTCATCCTATCATTAACATAGTTTGATATTTGTCCTGATATATCAAATCTTGAGTTATTAAACAGCAAATAAGTTTCTTTAATATCAATATCTTTCTGCCCCAAAATAATTTCAGCTTCCGGTAAAACCACAAGTGCAACAGGATTATTAATATTCAAATCCGACACGGTCAAATCTCCGGTATAATCCTTTCCGTCAGTATCCACGGTGAATTTTGCTTCTGGCATGGTAATACGGGTGTTTGAAGGAATATTTTTAACGTCCAGACCAGTGACCGCTATTTTGACGGATGGTATTATTTTTGACAATTTACCGGTCAACGACGCATCCAACAACAAAGTACCAGAATTAAAACTATTTTCTTTTAAAAGCTGTACCTGACCTGCAGCTGCAATAAGACCTTTTAATAAAATGTTTTCAGCTTTTATATGAATGTCCGTATCAGCATTTTTTTGTATAGTCCCGTAAAAAGTTAAGGGACGCTCCATAATTTCCAGTCCGGCACTTTTAATATTCACCATATCGTTGAAGTCAATATCGGCATTAATATTTTTAATCAAGATATTATATAGTTTGTAGTTAACAGATGCAGAAGGAATTTTAAAATATCCGGAAGACGTTACATGTTTTTTATCAGCTTTAATTGAAAAGTCCGAATCAATTCCGCCTGTTGCAGATAAAGTTTGTAAATCATTACAGTTAAAGGCTTGTGCCACACTATTCAAAATTTTAAACAAATTATTAAATTGAGCATTTGATGAAAAATTCATATCTATAGAAGGATTTTTACCTAGATTAAAATTTCCTTTCAATACAGTTTTTTCGTTCACATCGGAAATCAGATTTACATCAAGTAAAGCCTTTTTACCTTTTGCATCAAAGCCAATTGAACTTGCCGGAAGCATTTTCCCGCCGGTAAGCATTGAAAGATTTGATATAGCGGCGCTGCCGGATATTTCAGGGGATTTGAATGTTCCTAAAAGCTTTAAATCTGTATTAAGATTAGCTGTAAGCCCGGTTTTATAAAGCGCTTCAAACATATCCATAAAATTAAAGACGAAAGTTTCTTCCGCCTTTTCTTCTGCTGCCGGTTTTTGATTGAAAATCAGATCATTCAACGACAATTCAGGCATCAGCTTATTATACAATTTAATATCATATCTGAACTGTTCTGTATTATTGAGCGTCAGATTTCCCTTCACGGAGAACTTAACCTTTTTATCCAGAATAAAATCCGATACTTTTAGATTTTCACCGGAAACAGTATACTCATTTTTATTCGCCATATCAACAAAAGTGATTACATAATCTTTCACAACAATATCAGGAAGTTTATTTGACAACTTAAACCACAGGGGCAATTTCAGCATATTCTGAGATTTTGCTTCCGAATCAGATTGCGGCAGATATTCTTCCAGAAGCAATTTACCATCCTGACGCACTTTTAATGTTGCTTCGATACTTTCCACAAAAACCGCATCAGCCTCAATTTTGCCCGCTAATAAAGGTAAAAGTGAAAGTTTTACTTTAAAGTTTTCTGCCTCCAAAAACTCATCGCCGTCAGGAAGCATAAATTCTGCCTGACCTATTTTTATGCCGGCAGTAAGTTTTGGGGTCGTAATTACTCCAAGGTTCTCCAGCTCAACTTTATATCCTGAGGCTTCTTCTATCATCGTCTGGATTTGAGTACAATATGAATTTAATACTGGCGACAGAACAAAAGGTAATAGTAAAAATATAATATATAGCGTGAGCAGGACCGAGCCTGTAATCAAACCGGCTTTTTTAAGTTTATTTATATCCATAGCACAACCCCTTTTTTAAATTATGTTATCAAACCTCAGTTATTTTTTCAACTTTTCCGGATATACATTCCATTTTATATCAGAATTTTTTCTAAACCATGTAAGCTGTCTTTTTGCATAGCGTCTTGTATTTTGCTTAAGCATATCAACCGCCTGTTCAAGTGTCAATTCACCGTCCAGATAGCCGATTATTTCCTGATAGCCTATTGTGTATAAAAGATTATTAATTCTGCCATGTTTTTCAAGAAGCTTTTTGGTTTCTGCTATCAAACCATTTTCCAGCATAGTATCAACACGTTTGTTTATCTTATCATAAAGAATTTCCCGGGGCAAATTCAGCCCAATCCATTCAATATCATATTCCGACCTGCTCTTTGAACGAGAAATAGGCTTACCTGTGGTCTTTACGATTTCAATAGCCCTTATAAGCTTTTTCCTGTCATTTCGGTCGATATTTTTTGCAGACTCAGGATCAATTTCATTCAGGATTTCTAGCAAATTCGGTTCATTACGTAATTTTTCACGCAAATCATAGTCAGGTTCAACATTGGGCAGATTATAATTCATTAGCAACATATTTATATATAACCCTGTACCACCGGCTATAATAGGTACTTTACCACGTTTACAAATATTGTTTATGATTTTTTTTGCCTCAGTAACATAAAGCCCTGCAGAATACTCCTCTTCAGGCTCAACAATGTCAATCATAAAATGGGGGATTCCTTTACGCTCGTCGGGTGTAGGTTTTGCAGTACCGATATCAAATCCTTTATACACAAGCCGTGAATCAGCAGATATTATCTCCCCGTCAATTTTCAAAGCCAAATCAACCGCATACGAAGTTTTTCCGGACGCAGTAGGTCCAACTACAGCTATTACTTTATTGTTCCGTAAACTCTCTGTCATAATATAAAAATATTAACATAACCACATATACAAGAAAATAAAAATAAACGACCGTCATTATAAAATACAAAATCGGGTTTAGCATAGAAAAAGTATTTATAAACGAGAGTACAAAATTTAATACACTTATATAGATAAATAACTTTAACGATTTTCCAAACTTTTTAAAGATCTTTTTAACCGAATTGACAAGTGCTACAAACGGATTTCTTTTTGAAAAAACTATCTCAGGAACCCACAAAAGAAGCAAGAAAGAAAGTATGGTAGTTGAACCCAGAAAAAGTAAATTCCAGTTATTGAGCTTCATCAACTGCTCCAAAGATAACGAATCCAAAAATGCTTTCATATCGGCAGCAGAAGATAATACATTTTTCAGCTGCTCAGGATTTAGATCAAGATTACCTATAAAATAAATTCCTATCTGATACACGCCTGAGCCTAAAGCTCCAACAATTATTGCAAATATAAGCAACATACCCAGATAAGATAGAAAATATTTTCCAATCCCTGCAGGGATTGTTCTCAACAAATTAAAAGTCGCTCTGGCTCTGTCAGTATCAAGCACAAAAACTTGTTTTGAAAGTTTAACAGCTTTTTTTATCATATAAAACCAGCCGGCCAGAAAAGCACTTGCCATAACAAGTACAGTAACGGTTGATAACAACAGAATCGGGAGAGTATTCACTGTTTGACGCGAAAATGTAATATACAAAGTAAAAATCCACATGAATAAAATCAACGGAAATGCAATAATTATGTTATCATTAGTTATAGTAATTGCGTCTTTAAAAAGTTTTCCCATGCTAATTACATACCTCAAGTTAGAAAAATTTTATATTGTCGTACTGCTTAATTGTTGCTTCTGCTCAATAGTTTTTCTGCGTTTTCTACGTTTCATCAAGTCAACAAATGCTTCCAGCCTGGTCAGATAACCCGCCTTGCCTGTTTGCTCATCCATAATCAATGGCAAAATGGGGATCTCGCAATTCTCACGCATAGCCGGAAAAATATTCTGTGACATAATTTCCGGCATACAAGTAAACGGACTTATATGAATAATACCGTCTATTCCCCGTTCATTTGCATAAGCCACATCCGATACACATTCCAATGCATCCCCTCCTATGTCACGCATCAGGTAAGGTTTTGCAAGCCTGTTCGCGCGCTGCAGATGAGTTTCTCCTTTTCTAAAAATTTTCGGAATAATTGCATCTTTCAAAAAACTGCTTACCGTAAGGCTCTTTCTCACCTGAACCCCCATGTTTCCAAGCTCTTTCTCAATATTTTGATTTGAAAACGGATCACAGACAAGGAAAATTTCACCTGTAATATCAACATTCAATACTTCTTTATTTTTATCAATTTTGACTTTTTCCATTTCTGCAAGGGCTTTCTTTTTAGCCTTTTTTAATCTCCAGAAAGAATCTTCAGCATCTACTATTTTTAGAGCCTTATTAAACGCTTTTTCAGCATCGCCTGAATGGATTTCACGGGCTCTTAAATATGCCAATTTTGTTTCAAGATCATCTACAAGGAAAACTTTTCTTATTGCTGTAATAATAGCATTTAGAAACATAAGCGGTCTGTTCTTGCCCGCAACTTCTTTTAAAAATCGGTACATTCCGGCGATTCCGTCATACAATTGAAGCTCAATATATTTTGCATCATATCCCAAATCGTGAAGGGCATTTTGAATGCATTTGCCATATTCCCCGAGCCTGCATATTCCCGGAGATGTAATCATTGCAACATAATCAGCTCCGCCTTCAAGTGCCTCTATAAAATTGCCCAAAATCAATTTGTACGGCAGACAAATGGCTTCCGGTGAATGTTTTGTCCCCAGGGATAGAGTTTTTTTGCTTGTATATGGCTCAATATAAGGCTCAACACCTATTTTCCTCAATGCACATGACCATGCTATATATATAAGTCCCATATGTGGGAATGCTATTTTTTTACTTTTTTCGTTCTTTTTCATATATTTTATCCTTGAAATTTCAAATCTGGATGACGGGCTGCAAGCGTTTCATCCACACGCTTGACAGGTGTCGTATGAGGAGCTGAAATTAATTTTTCAGGATTGACTTCAGCCTCTTTTGCAATTTTCACCATAATATCAATAAATTCATCCATTTTTTCTTTTGTTTCAGATTCCGTAGGCTCAATCATAATTGCCTCGTGAACTATCAAAGGGAAATAAACTGTCGGAGGGTGGGTATTTTCATCCATAAGTGCCTTTGCAATATTCAAAGTTGAAACGCCGTATTCATGTTTTTGCTTTTCCCCTGACAGCACAAATTCATGCATACAAGGCTCGTCATACGGCAGATTAAAATATTTTTTTAGTTTTTCTTTTAAATAATTAGCATTCAAAACAGCATTCTCAGATGCATTTTTGAGATTTTTACCCATCATAAGAATATAGGCATATGCTCTTATAAGCACCCCGAAGTTTCCATAAAAAGCTTTCACAGACCCTATTGAGTGTTTAATGTTATAATTTCTGAAATATTTTGCACCGTCGAAATCTACAACCGGAGCCGGCAGAAATTCTTTCAAATCTTCCGTAACACAAACCGGACCGGATCCAGGCCCGCCGCCTCCATGAGGAGTTGCCATTGTTTTGTGTAAATTTAAATGAACAATATCAAACCCCATAAGCTTCGGGTTTGTATAACCCATAATAGCATTGAAATTAGCACCGTCATAATACAATAGTGAACCATTTTCATGCAAAAGTCGAGATATCTCAAGCACATTTTCCTCAAAAATCCCGAGCGTATTGGGATTTGTCATCATAATAGCTGCAACATCTTTATCTAAAACAGCTTTCAATGCATCGATATCAACCTGACCTTTTTCGTCGGATTTAATCTCAACAATATCAAACCCGCACATTTTAGCGCTTGCAGGATTTGTTCCGTGCGCAGAATCAGGTATGATAACTTTTTTTCGCAAATCACCTTTTACTTCAAAATACTTTTTAATAATCATCATACCGGTTAATTCACCGTGAGCTCCCGCAGCAGGCTGGAGAGTAACAGCATCCATACCGGTTAAAACCTTAAGACTCTCTTGAAGCCTGTACATTAATTCAAGCGCCCCCTGGCAATCTATATCATCAGCAAGCGGGTGAAGATTGCTAAAACCTTCCAGCGAAGCAAGAAATTCATTAACCTTGGGATTATATTTCATAGTACAAGAACCCAATGGATAAAATCCCTTTTCTATACAAAAGTTTCTATCTGAAAGCTCCTTATAATGACGCATAACCTCTAACTCACCAAGTTGAGGCAGGCCTATTGCCTCATTTCGTATTAAAGAGTTGTCTAGAAAAGATGTATCAATTTTCTCATCCGTTAAATTTATCCCGTCAACTCCGTTTGTCTTTTCAAATATTGTTTTCACTTAGATTATCCCCTGCCTTGCCAAATCTTTTTTAATCTTATCCAGACCTGATTGGATTATCCTGGAAATTCTCGACTGAGAAATATTAAATTCCTCCGATATCTCTCTTAGTTTTTTATCTTTGAAAAACTTATACTCAATAAGCTCTCTTTCTCTTTCGGAAAGTTTTTTCATGGATTCCATAATCTCATGTTTCAACTCAACAAATTCAATTGTTTCCTCCGGATTTCTATCGTCGGATTTAATCTGGGTCGGGACTTCGGCATCCTGCATTTCATCTATTGATAATATTGTTTTATATACTTCTTCCCTTAAGTTATTCTCATATTCCTGCTCAGACTGCTTTTTATTTTTTAAAGTATACCACTTATAACGTCGTCTAACCTCATTTCTTATTGCCCATTTTATGGCAGTTGCAAGATAAGTATTATTAAAATTATCAGGGTTGTTGTTTTTAAATAAAACGTACAATGTATGATTACCGATATTAATAAGCTCTGACAACTCTATCAGGTGAGATGTCGAAAACTTTTGGTACTCCACCTTAGCTATCATTTCTATCAAGTCTTTGTAATCTCTTAGATTAACTTTTGGCGACGCCGGCATGACACAAATCCCTAACCATATTCACAATTACATCATATCAGAAAAAAATATAGCAGACAAGAGGATGTAATTTTCCTTAACATAACTTATTTTAGGCAAAAAGGAGATAACTATGAAAGCATTATTCTGTACAGACGGATCAAAAATAAGTTATGACGCACTAAAAAATTTTTCAAAATGGATAAAAAAAGAAGAAACAACTGTAGATACAATATGTGTAATAGATTGGAGTTTTCTGCCTGACGAAACAATAATAGAAGATAGCGGTTTTGTAACTAGCTGCCGGAATACGGCAGACAGCATACTGGAATGTACGCAAAAAGAAATTTTATCTCTGGGGTTTATTGTCGGTGAAAAAATCAAACATTGCGGGGCTGTTGTAGAAAGTATTATAGAACAGCTTTGCAAAACAGATTATGATATAATAGTATTAGGCTCACACGGCAAAAAAGGAATTCAAATCTGGCTTGGCTCCGTATCAAGGGAGGTTCTGGAGGCAGTCGAAATCCCGGCATATATTTCCAAACACGAAAACGAAGCACAGAATATCTTGTTTACAACTGATGGAAGTGATATCTCACTGGAAACTGCCAAAAAGGCAATTGAAATGCTTAATTTGGCGGACAAAAATGTATACATCTGTACTGTTATGGAAAACCCTGATCTTTTGTTTTTGGAAGGAACATTGGATGCTAACTGGATGATGGCAATAAAGACGCAACAGCAAATCTATGCAGAAGGCTCCTTAAGTATCTTAAGCGCTCTATTTGAAGAAAAAAATATAGCAGTCAAAGAAAGCAAGATTTTAGAAGGTATACCGGCACAAAAAATCATAAATTATGCAAAAGAAAAGAAAATTGACCTTGTTATAACAGGCGCTAAAAGAAAAACTAAATTGCGGAGTTTTTTAATGGATTCAGTAAGCAAACGAGTTGTTGAAAATGTAATAAGTGACACTTTTGTCTTAAAAATCCCGCAAAATACACAAACTACTTAACTATTCCTCAAAGTTTCAGCGCCTTTTAAATAAACAAATTCAGGCACAAAACTTTCTTCCGCGTTTACAACAACCAAAATTCTCAAGCATTTTTCCAAAGAATTCGGTACAGCCAATTCGTTGCAGCACATCATAGCAGTTTTATGCAAGTTCATATCAATTCGTGCAAATTTAGCCGGAAATGCGGCATCCAAATCTTTAGTCAGTGTAAAAATTATATGCGAAATATTTTCCTCTTTTACATTATTTCGTGAAAGAAGTTCTGACAAAAGTTCAAGAACAGCATCCCGTATAGCTGTTTCTGTATTTTCATCAACCGTAATCGCGCCTCTAATACCTTTAGTAATCATATTCTTAACCCGTTATACCAATCACGCGCGGACATTTCGCCTTTACCTTCGGGCTTAACCCTGAGCAATAACAGACAATCTTTTCCGCAGCCAATAAGCACACCTTCTTTTGTAACTTTGATAAACTCCCCGCAGCTGCCGCAATCATTTACTACACGCGCCTCAAGAAGCTTTATAATTTTACCGTCATAAACAAAGTATGCAGAAGGACATTTGTAAATTCCGCGCACAAGATTATTAATATCGACGGCGGATTTCGTCCAGTCTATCTTCGTTTCTTCTTTTGTAAGCTTATTCGCCATACAAATTCCGTCCTGACACTGAGGAACAGGTTTTAAAGTTCCGTTATATAAATCCACCAGTGTTTTTTCCAGCAATTCCGGAGATTTGCCGCTAATTTGTTCAGATAAGTCTATACAATTCATATTCTCAGGAATTTCAATTGTTTCTCTGAGGCAGATATCTCCGCAATCAAGACCTAATTCTGTAATCATTGTACAAATTCCGGTTTCTCTATCACCGTTAATTATTGCACGCTGAATAGGATTGGCGCCTCTATATTTGGGCAAAAGAGATGCATGAAGATTAATAGTTTCAAATTTTGGTATATCCAAAACCTCCTGCGACAAAATCTGCCCGAACGCAAAAGTTACAAAAAAATCCGGCTTAAGTTTTTTTAATTCTTCCTGGACTTCAGGTTCTTTTCTGATAGATTTTGGCTGAAAAACAGGCAGATTATGCATTAGTGCAAACTCTTTAACCGGTGACATCGCCAGCTTATGCCCTCGGCCTTTTGGTTTGTCAGGCTGGGTCACCACCGCAAGAACATCAATTTTGTCTGAATTATATAAATATTCAAGCGATTTTAACGCAATTTGCGGTGTGCCGAAAAAAACAATTTTAATCATTAAGCTCCTTTTCCAACTCCGGTTCTTCCAGCAGTTTATCGGATTCAATAGGCGGAAGGTTAAACTTTTTCAATATATTGTCAGTTTCAAAACGGTTAACACAGTGGTCGATAAATAATACACCATTCAGGTGGTCAAACTCATGCTGTATAGCACGCGCAAGAAGACATCCATCTTTAGCCTCAAGCGTAAACGACCTTCCATGTGCATCCATAGCTTTAACCATAATATTTTTATAGCGTCTGACATCTGTATATGCTTCCGGAAAACTTAGACAGCCCTCATTACTTATGACAGCACCGGATTTTTTAATAATCTTCGGATTGATAAAAACTATAGGGTTTAAAGGTTCATTGCCGGTTGATACATCTATAACAAAAACCCGATAATTTATTCCTATTTGCGGTGCAGCAAGCCCAACTCCATTTTGAGAATACATTGTATCTAAAAGATCATTTACAAGATCCGTTATCTTCCTTGATACTTTATGAACTTCCTTTGAGGGTTCCCTTAAAGATTTTTCGCCGTATTTTAAAACTTTCTTAATCGCCATAAATACCTCTTTTATAATTATATATCACAATATACGGGGTTTTGCAAATCAGCGTAAATTCAAGAATTTATGCATCTGCGGAATAAGTCTTGTATCAGGATACAATTCAAGGAATTTATTCAGAATATTTTGTGCTGATTCAGTTGGCACAGAAAGTTTATCGTTATGCATTTCCGGCTGCAAAATGAGCGGAATATCGTGTTTTTTAGCCATTAATGCACATTTTTCTATTTCATCACCTGTAATTTTTGAATTAAAAACTATTTTTGCAAAACAATCCTTTTTTTTCGCAACTTCAAAGAAGTTGTCATGAAATTTGTAAGAATCTTTAATTCCTGAGGCGCTTTCAAGCTTGATATCAGCAGCAATAATATCAATAAAATTAATAACTTCCGCCAATTTATCAGCCAATGTAGCATTGGTTTCAAGATAAACTTTCACTCCTGCAATAAAGGGTAAAAACTCCTTTAAGAAATCTACTGACAAAAGCGGTTCCCCGCCGGTCAATGAAACAGAATGAACCTTATGCAAATCAAATTTTTTCAAATAATCCGCAAGTTCAATCGGCGTAAACTCATCAAAGTATTCATCCGGAGCAAATTCCGTATCACAGTAATTACATTTAAGGTTACAATTACAAAAACGTACAAATATTTGTTTATAACCTATATAGGGCCCCTCACCTTGTACAGATTCAAAAACCTCTTTAATTCTTACCGATTTATTATTCATCGTTCAAAATATTCTCTCTGATATTATCCGCTGAAAGTTTTTTTAATTTTTCGTACAGCTTAACTTCATCATCCGACAAATGTTTTGGAATTTCAATAGACACAGTGATAATCATATCTCCGATTTTTCCGTTTTTTTTCAAACCCTGACCTGCAAGCCGGAACTTTTGGCCAGCTGAAGTACGTTCAGGAAGTTTAAGCTTAAGCGCGCCTGAAAATGCAGGAATCACAATCTCTCCGCCAAGGACTGCCTCATAAGGTGTTATAGGCAGGTTATACAAGATATCCAGACCGTCATAGCTAATCTTTGTATTACCTTTTATCTGTATATGCAAATACAAATCTCCGTTTTTGCCGCCGAAACTACCCTCACCGCCTTCTCCTTTCAAACGTAATTTAGCACCGTTCTGGATATTTGCTGGGATCTTTACATTAATACGCTTATGAATTGAATATTCACCGGAGCCGTTACAGACTTTGCACTTTGTACCATTTATGAACTTTCTGCCATGGCAGCGCGGACATAGCTCTGTATGAACAACATTAATCGTGCGTTCTGATCCTTTTATAGCTTCTGCAAGTGTTATTGTTATATCCGTATTTATATCCTTACCGTTAACAGGTTCGGGCGCTTTTGATTTTTTAGGCTGCTTAGAATTTTCAAATATTGCTCCCCAAATATCCGAAATTACTTTTTCAGAATCAGGCTTAATTTTCTTAGACTTTTTTCCTTCATTTTTCATCCGGGTTTTATCTGATGAGTTTTGTTTATACGCAGATTCTGCCTGTGCTGAGGATGTTTTTGTTTTTTCGTTCTTAAAAAATCCATTCAATGTGTCATATTGCCTGCGTTTTTTTTCATCCGAAAGGGTATCATACGCCTTTGAAATTTCTTTAAAACGTTTTGCACCGTCAGGATTAACATCCGGATGGTATTTACGCGCAAGTTTTCTATAAGCAGACTTAATTTCTGCTGCTTCGCTGTCCGGTGTAACTCCTAAAATCTCATAATAATTCATAATTCTATCTTAACGATAAATAGAAATTTTTCAAGTTTCAAATATATCACTGCGGTATTTCATTCCATCGAATTTCAAAAGCTCAAGATCGTCCTTAAGTATCTTTTTTGCACGTGAAAAGGTTTTTGCGCACGAGGTTAGAACAAAGTTATTTCCGGCTGCTGTAATATATTCAAAATATTTATTTTTTGACGCGCCTGTAAAACTAACCTTTGAATCTGCCAAATCAAGGTTTGGGATAACTTTATCACTGACACGCGCTTTTACGACACAGGAAACAGAACAGTTATCATTTGTAAGAATATCTTCATACTCATCCGCAAAGAATCCATTTGCACATGCCTCAAATAATTCAATCAGGTTTTCGTCAACAGAATTCAAAACAGCCTGCGCATCAAAGTCTTGCAAGAACGGCTTGAATTCCAGACAGGTGTAATTATCCGGATCTGACAACACCACGTCAACACCTATAATACCCAGGTACGGCATACCTCGTTTTTTAAGTGAATTGAGAGCATTTAGAATAACCTCTTTAAAGACTTTTTCAAGTATGTTCTCCGAAACTCTGTAATCAGGTACGTAAGCGCCGATACCTGATGTCAAAACCCCGCCATTACCGTTTTCCGTAAACTTAAAATTATTTACTACCGCAAATGGCAATGCATGGTAGCCGTCAGTTACCGCATATAAAGTAAATTCATGCCCGTATGCATATTCTTCAATAACAACTTTTGCCTCTCCGCGTAAGAATAATTCTTCGGTAAATATTTTTGCACTTTCATAGTTCAGACAACATAACCTGTCCTTACTATAATTATTCACATCACAGCGAACTATAAGAGGATAATTCGCTTCTTTTAAATACTCAAGTGCAAGTTGAAGTTTTTCAAATATCCCGAATTTTGGAGTCGGAGCATGTAATTTATACAAAAATCTCTTACCCTGCGATTTACTTAACGCAATGGCTGCACTCTGTGCTGTTGGAGCAAATACCGATTTTTCATTTGCCTGAAACAACGCGGCTATATCACTTTTTATAGCTTTTTCAGATACTGCAATCGTTAGATCAATTTCATTTTCAACAGCAAATTTTAAAAGGGTATCCGCATCATCTTCTCTTATGTCAACACATTCAGCAAACTCCTGCATAACAGACGAGCCCGGAGCCGCATAAATCTTTACTCCGTATGAATGAAGCCTTTCCACCAATGCATATAAATTCCCGACGATCAATATCTTCTTCATATTAACATTATACTACATAAAAAGGAGGATTTTGTTAAGATATTTTAACTTTTTTCATTGAATTATGTTATAATAATGACAAAGAATCAGACTTCATTAAATAACCTATAAAGAGGGTTTTATGGCTAGTATTGTAAATTTATTAACACAGGTATTATCAGGACAAAGTGTTTCCGGCTCGACTGCGGTAAGAAGTTCTTCCGCGTCACTGGCAGGCAGAAATCCGTTTGTGAACTACAGCAGTGCAAACTCTTATGCCAAAAATAATCCCGTAAGAGGTGGTTACTTTGCCGGTTATTATAACGGAAAACAAAATATCGTAGGACAAAGGCTTTTTATAGAAGTATAATATTTCCCCCTTGTGATATAATTTGAAAAAAGAGGGGTATATGAAAAAGAATTTATTATTTGGTTTATTATTAATTCTGTTGATTTATCTGATTTTTGACAGATTTGCACTGCAAATAGTCTGGGTAAACCCAAACGTAAATACAAAAGTATTCCCCTATATTGCAAAATCTTTAAAAGAAATAGATAAAGCCTTATCTTACACAACGCTTGCAATGAAATCAAACCAGATGGATGTCAAAATCGTATATAAAAATGCCTACGGATCCGGATTTTTAAAAAACAACCCCATACCAAACGACCTTGACTACTCTGTAGGTGTATATTTGGGCGAATATGAATTTGACGGGAAAAACAACACTGAAATTGCAAAAAATATTGATGAAAAAATGACAATTTTTCAAACGGAATTTTACAGTTATATTAATAATATAAATCCAGATAGACTGTATTCAAACTATGACGTTTTAACATCTTTAACAACACTTTTTAATAAACGTGAAGCTAACATAGCATCAATAAGTGCCTCCATCCCTGAATTATTTAACCGCAAAGACTACATTGTATACACCGATAAACTACTAATTAATGATGAGAACACTACATTGCATATGATGTTTCCGTTTATATTGAAAGCTAATGAATTGCTAATTGAGGACTACAAACCAATAGAATTATTCACAACATTTGTTGAATATGATAATAATACACGCAACCTGATGCGAGAAGTTACCATAGTGGTAGACTTTTATGTTAATATTAAAAAGGGTGATGATATTGTAAATGCAGAAATTGTTGCGGAATCTTTTACGGGACAGAGGCTTCAATTAACAAGACGGTTTTTTGTGCCGGTAATCTTTGTAGGAAACAATTCTGCTAAGTACCTGAAAAATTTAAAACTTTTGACAGACGATGAAACATATCTGGAATACAGGTTATTCAACTTCAAAAGACATCTTCAGGAATTTTCAAACCTGAAAGAGCTGCAAGATCGGCCTATAAAACTATTTAAACGTGTTTTACAGTGCGAGGACTTAATCTTGCCCTTGCTCAATACAAAAACAATTAGTGATATTGATGAAACCATACAGATGAATTTGAACGACCCTAAAATACAACTCATAAATGACTGGCAAACAGCTTTTGGCAATCTTATACAGATATCAGCAAAACCTAATCTCTATCTAAAAGCACAATATAATAACAAATTAACTGAACACATGAGCACAATGACTCAGATAGTCCGGGATATGAAAAATTCTAATTTATTCAAAGAAGAAGATATCATATTAATTGAAGACTACACAAACGACCTTTCAGAGCGCTTAAAATTGGTTAACTCAGAGTTCAAACTAAAAGACTATTACAAATATATTATGAAAACAGCATTGCCGGTTAGTGATACTATGAATAGAATCCTCTCTGAATCCACTAAGGATAAAGAAAAAATAATGGGCTATATTGATACTTTCAACAAAATCATGGAGATGGCCGGTTTTCACAAAATTGAAATGTGCTGGCTTGATAAAAATCTTATAGGAATAGCTAAAGATGAATTTACCTCCTCTATTCCCGAACAAGATTTAAAAATTATGGCAAAAGAAAATAAACTTGCAGATGTGAATTATACCTTCATCGACAAGTCTAAGCTCTCAGGACCTAAAGTACGTTACGGTGTATGGGTTCGCTATAATCCGACAGAAGCAGAAAATAAAGCCTGGCAAAATATGAGGGAACAATTACTTGACGATAAAAAGAACTTCCGGCTAAAAAGAAGATTTGTTTTCTCAGCCAAGTAGTTTTTTAGCAGAAGCCACACACATAAAGTAACACAAAAATGTATATAAAAGCATTTTTAGAATATCAATATAAATAAAGTTCATCGGGATAAATAAAAGTGTTACAAACAAATATGAAATTCCTGTAATTAAAATTGTTAACGCACAAGTTTTTATAATAGCCAAATAACTTATATACTTGATATTTTTAATTGAAATAATGTTGTTCAGGGTGAATAGCAGAATCATAGACGCAAGCATAGAAAAACCAGCTCCTAACAAATGAAATTTTGGAATAAGAAAAAAGTTCAAATTCAAGCAAACCAGACCTGTAAATAAACCAACTGCCATTTCTATATAAGTTTTGTTATGCAAATGATATTTTATATTTAAAAGCTTCACAAACTCATGCATAAATAAACTGACTGCCAAAAATGGAATTATCAAATATGCACTTGAATATTTGTCAGCAAAAGATAAGCTTGTAATTATTTTGGGGAAATAACAAAATAGCGCAATGGCAGGAATAAAAATACAGCAATATAGTTGGACTGCGTTTGTCAAATAAGGTTTTACCAGGTTTTTAGTTTCATATTTTTTTATAATAAAAGGAAAAATTGCAAAAGAAAAAGTAGACAGAATTGGCGACAAAACACTTGTGACCAAAAAACATGCTGCACCGGCAACAGCCGTATCTGAAAAATATTGATGAAACTGAAAAATGTATTTATTGATATGTAAAATTATCCAAATACTAGAATTAGTAACTATCTGCGGCAATGCATATTTTAAGCTTTCAAACAGCATCGGAAAATGAATTTTTTGTAAAGAATTGATTTTTAACCCGATCTGAGTGAGCATATAAATATCAATAATGACCATTGCAATAGCCATAGCTGCAAGAACAGCAAAAACATTCGTCATAAATCCGGTAAATAATAGGAACAGCGCCAGCAAAGACATCTGATAAATTACTATACTGAAGGAGTACAGAAACGGTCTGTTCAAAACCCTTAAGATTTGATACACGAATTGTCTTATACCCGCGGGGATAACAAGAAACAAGGTCAATAAAAGAACAGTTTTCGGTATAAAAAGCTTTTCCGTAATAATATCGGCAAATAACAAAAAACACACGAATATTATTAAATATACAAATAAAGTAAGCCAGATCATATTAGAAAAAAACACATCCAGCCGGTTACAAGACCTGTATTTTTCATAAAATCGCAGTGCGGATTTTGCAATCCAGTCTGTTGAACAAGTACATACCAAATTCAACATACCGATAGACAACTGGAATATGCCTATTTCTTTTTCACTCATCATATGAACCAAAGTAGGCACTATAACCAGAGAATTTAATACGACAAGAAGACGTGACGGTAAATAACTTAAAAATATCTTCATTATCATAATAAAATTTCTGTTTACATCAATATTGAACATCCACTAATAATCCATAGTCCAGTCTGCATTTATGATTCTGTTAAAACACCCTGAGCCGTAAGTATCCGCACGACATGTCGACACGTTATCCGTAGACGAAATCCTGTCACCAATAAATCCGTCGAGATATATATATAATATGAAAAAGTCCCTACCGATAATATTTGGCTTACCAGCCCCGTTTACATCAATAATAAGCTTACCTGAGTCACCGCTGCCCGTAAAACCGGGAGGTGTAAGACAAACAGATGCACCAGTTGATAGAGATACACAATATACATCATCCGGCAGTGACACTTCAGCACCCGATAAATTTTTATACGAACTTGCAAAGCATTCACCAGGTTCATCACCGCAATCTTGTGAGACTTTAAGATAAGTTTTTAGAAAGTTCCCGGCCGTAGCGTCAAGACTGCTGTCACTTGTATAGTACAGAGAAGATCTTGAAATTGATTTAACACGTTCATCAACCTGCATAAGGCGGATTGCATTAGATATTAACGTATAAGTTCTTTGGAGTTCAACCACCTGGGTCTTTTTACTAAAATGAGAAATCACAATGGGCACTGTTATAATTAAAATGATCCCAATTACCGCAACTGCAATTAAGAGTTCATTCAACGTAAATGCTTTTCTCATATATTTACTCCTTTTAATAATCCATTTTCCAGTTATTTTGTTGCAAAAATGCAAAACAGGTAACCCAATTCCCATCAAAACTCTTACAATCACTTAATAAAGAACTGCTATCATCGTCAATTTCAGATGATGTAACAAGTTCTCCATTAGAGTTTATATAAAGTACAAACAAATCCATCCCCAGAACATTCGGCGTTTTTACATTGTTAGCATCAATAAAAATATAACCTCCAATATCCGGATTCATTGCAATAGACGCGCCGTTTGCCAGAATAAAAGTAACAGTCGAGTCATGTGATGATAAAACATTACTCCTTGAAGTACCCTCTATATCCTTATATGATTCAGCAAAACATTCTGTTATGGAGTCCCCACAGAATTTCATAATATCAAAATTTTGTTTCATAAAAGCTTCCGCAAGTGAATCTGCATCATATGAAGAAAAATCCAAATCTTCAATGGATTGAACTCTTTGCTCCAACATTAAAGATTTCAAAGAATCTGACAAATTTGTATAAGTTTGCTGTATAACTGCTATATTGGTTTTCGTAAAAGTATTACGCATAACTGCCGGTATTGTAATTACAGCTATTATTCCGACAATACTCAACGCGATTAATAATTCTGCCAAAGTAAAAGCTTTTTTCATATTACACCTCTAGTAATCCATAACCCATCCGCTGGATTCCAAGATATGAACACATACAGACCCATAAAAATCACTCAAGTCAGTACTAGCATGTGTACAGGAACCTGTGACATCGTCATTATCGTCATAAGTATATGAACGTGAACCTACAGTTCCATCGTCATAAACATCAACATAGAATACATCTCTACCTATAACATTAGGAGCTTCAAGACCGTTGACATCAATTATAAAACCGCTGGCATCAGATAAACACTGAATAACAGCACCGCTCGGAAGCATTGCGTCATCACCGTCACGTGTTTTATCAAAAGGATCAGCATTCCCGCCATTTATATAAGTATACTCTGATGCAAAACATTCATCAGGGACTTCATCACACTGCTTTGTTATCTTTAAATATTTCGTTAAAAATGTAGCTTGATCCAATGCTAAAGAAGAATCAGCAATATCATTAACTCTTTCATCTATCATCATATTTTTCACGGCATCGTTTAAAACTTTAATTGTAGCCTGCAATTTAACAATATTAGACTTGCTGTAAATATTTCTTGTAACACTTGGAACTGTCAATACTGCAATAACACCAACAATCGTAAGAGCAATTAGTAATTCTGCTAAAGTAAATGCAAACCTTTTCATACAGCCCCCATACATTTCCTATACACAACAATCTATCACGATTAACATTAGCTGTCAACAAAATTTATTGCCTAAAATTAATATTAATTTTTGTAACACTCAAAAATATTAACTTGACCTAGAGTAAACTCTAAGCTGTAAACTAAAAAATGTATAGACAGAGGTAATTTTATGAGAAAAAAAGTATTAGTATTATCAGCCAGCCCGAGACGCGGCGGCAATTCGGATTTATTATGCGACGAATTTACAAAAGGTGCACAAGACGCCGGCAATAACGTTGAGAAAATCTTTTTGTGCGACAAACAGATTAACTTTTGCAAAGGTTGCGAAGTCTGTAATAACACACACAAATGCGTTCAAAAAGATGATATGGAAGAAATCTTAAACAAAATGATAAATTCTGATGTTATTGTACTTTCAACACCGGTGTATTTCTACACAATGGATGCACAGATGAAAACTCTAATAGACCGAACAGTCCCAAGGTACACAGAAATCATTAACAAAGAGTTTTACTATATTATAACAGCTGCTGATACAGAGATTGAAAACATGCAAAAAACAATAGACGGTTTCAGAGGTTTTACATTAGATTGCCTCCCTGGCTCGCGAGAAAAAGGGATTTTATATGGTCTTGGGGTTTGGCATAAGGGCGAAATTAAAGATACGCGCCATATGATTGAAGCCTACACAATGGGTAAAAATGTATAATTTCATGCTATAATTTTATAGTATGAAAAAGTTTTTAACAATTTTAATACTGCTGATTTTCACATGCCCTATGACGACATTGGGCATAGAAGATGATACTAACGTGAAAAAAGTCTACTTACATGAAGCAGTTGACGCTGCTTTAAAAAATAATATTGACTTAAAGGCAGCCAAAATTGAAGTAGCTATAGCTAAAAACAATATCAAAAGCGCAAATCGGCTCCAAAATCCTTCCATAGATGCATTTTACTTTTTAGGTGCATCCGGAAGAAGCGAACCTCGTCAGGTAGGCTTGAGTGAAAATATAGAAATACTAAAACGCAGTGCTCGAAAAAACCTTGCAAAATCAAATCTGGCATTGGTTGAAAAAAACATTGACTATACACAGTTTGATTTAAAAATGGATGTCAGAGAGGCCTACATAAACCTTGTCGCCCAAAAATCAATTCTTGTCACACTTGAGCAACAAAAAAGTCTGCAGGAAGAATTGCTTGAGATTGCACAAAACAGGGCAAGAGCAAACGAAGTTCCCGAAATTGATGCACTTCAGGCGGAAATAGCCTTAAACCAATTAATAACACAGGTGAACACTGCTAAGGTGAATGTAAATACCGCACTTGCAGCTTTTAATAAAATAATTAATGATCCGAATAAGGTAATATACGACAGTAAAGATAAACTGTTTTCAGAAGAAAACAATTTTGCGGAAATGTTAACGCCGCCACCTACATATAAATTCCCTTCCTTCAGCGTGATAGTAGAAAAAGCGCTTGAAAATCGCTATGACATAAAAATTGCAAAACAGGAAATTGATATTGCAGAAAAAAATATGACAGTAATAGCAAGACAGAGAATTCCTGACATTTCAATTTCTGGAGGATATGCCTATAAACCCGGATCCTATACAGACACCGGACATTTTAATAACGGAGCTTACGCAGGTGCCAGTCTTGTAAATATCCCGCTATTCTATAACTATTCTCCTGAAATTCAAAATGCAGCATACAAATTACAACAGGCAGAATTGAAATACAAATCGATCCAAAACAAAGCTATAAAAGATGTTAGCGCAGCATATGAAAGATTTCTTACTGCAGGAGAAAACCTTAACTACTATGAAGACAAAATCTTAACAAATTCCGAAAAGATGATAGATATGTCAATGGACAGCTACGAGCATGGCAAATCCGATATAACAGCACTTATTGTAATGAAGCAGGCATACAAGTCAATTATAGTCGGATATACCTATGCTTTGAGCGAATACTATAATAGCTGGACGAATTTTTTAAGGGAAACAAATGACGAGGAGTTTGAACTCCCTGAGGATGTATAAATAAATTTGCCAATAAAACATATCAAGTGTTAAGATATATACCTCAATATAATTTTATAAGGAAAGGGGTTTGTATGAAAAAATTACTAGGAAGTATGCTCTTAATGTGTATATTTGCATCATCAATGCAGTACGCACATGCAGAAGGAGTTTATGGAATAATTTATAAAAACGCTGTAGAGCCGGGAGTAGGTTTTAGCACAGCAACACCCAACAAAAACGGTCAAGCCACATGCACAAGTTTTTTCGGAATAGTGGGATTGGGCAATTGCAGTGTTAACGAAGCCGCAAAAAACGGTAAAATTCGTAATATAACATATTATGACACACATACCTTAAACATACTCGGTTTTAAAAGGGTTACGGTAAATGTTTACGGGAATTAAGCTTCAATAAAAGACCGGATTCTGGCCTTTTATTTTTCCGTTAATAAAATATTTTCAATAGTTTTTTGCGGAATTTTTTTTATAGACTTGAAAGGCTCGGGATTATCGGAATATGGAAGAATATTTTTTTCAAACCACATTACACCAATCCATCTTTTGCATTTATATCCGGAATTTTCAAATACAGCAAGCTTTTTAAACCCCATAGACAGATGCATTCTTTCACTATTCGGATTAGGTATTGTGACAAGTGCATAAATATTCCTGACATTTTGAAGTCTGAGAATTTCAATTAATTTGGAGTACAAAATTTTGCCAAAACCTTTTGAAGTCAAATTCTTATCAAGGTATATTGATAACTCGGCAGACCACTGATAAGCCTCTCTTTCTTTAAATCTGTGTGCATAAGCATACCCGAAAATCTTATTTTCATCCTCCAAAACAAGATAAGGATACTCCGAAGATATAGCCTCAACTCGTGCTCTAAATTCTTCCAAAGAGGGCAGACGGCACTCAAAAGTAATTGTAGAATTTATATATTGTGAGTAGATATTAAGCAAATTGCTAACATCATTTATATCAACCTGTCTTATTTTCATAACAAAATAACCCATAAAA
>CAYYAG010000015.1:29046-38101 GCA_964470005.1 uncultured Muribaculaceae bacterium | reverse complement strand
CAAAAAACTGGGGCGGAAGGATTCGAACCTCCGAATGGCTGGACCAAAACCAGCTGCCTTACCACTTGGCGACGCCCCAATATGGTCACATTTATTATTCTACTTCGTAAAACTTCTTTGTCAATATTTTAAACCTGTTTAAAAGGACTGATTTCCTTTGCAAAAACTGCTTTAGCCTCGATAGGAAGCAGTTTCTCCAAAACTTTCAATACAGGAACTTCACTTTCAAAATGCCCAATATCAAACAATACAATTGAACTTTCAACAGCAGTATGAAATTTTATATCACCTGTTACAAATGCATCCGCACCAAATTCGGCTGCATCTTGAATAAATTCCGACCCGCTTCCGGCACAAAATGCAATTTTATTTATCTGTGAAATACCCTTATTATTAACAACCCGAACATTTTTAGAAATTGTGCATAGTTTTCCGGTAAATTCTTCTACATCTAATGAACAATCCACATATCTGACAAACGGATGAGAGTGAATATCCGCCAGGTTATTTAAACCTAATCTCTTAATAAGCGCATCAGTTGTCCCGCCATTAGCACGATCAAGATTTGTATGCGCACAGTAAATATTAATATCTTTATATTCTAAAGGTACATAAAATAACGGATGATGAGAAATTATCATATCACAATTTTGCATTCTTGCCTGCCGGAGTATATTATCCGTTACAGTTAGACAAAACATAATCTTTGTCACCTGAGAATCATCAGGAACTTTTACTAACCAGCCGGAGCAATCCCATTCTTCAGCAAGATTTAACGGCGCAAAGTTCTCTATTATCTCCGCTATTTTGTTCTTGTCCATATATTACCTCTAAAATCTGTTTTGCGATTTCGTTTTTACTCTGACGTTCAAGCTTTTTGACAACACCGTTTTTATCTAAAATTACAACTTCATTATAGTCACTTGAAAAACCTATATCGCTTCTGGAAATATCATTTGCTATTAAGTAATCACAGCCTTTTTTTTGAATCTTTTCTATGGCATTTGCGATTAAATTTTCACTTTCAGCACAGAACCCCACTACTTTTTGGGTGGTTTTTCTCAAAGAAATCTCCTTTAAAATATCAGGATTTTTAACCAGTTCAATAGAAATTTCATCCAACGGAGTCTTTTTCATCTTGTTATCTAAGATTTTTTTCGCTCTATAATCAGCAACGGCTGCCGCCATTATAACGCAATCTGCATTATCAAATTCTGTATCAACAGCGTTTTTCATATCAACAGCAGATTTTACTTTAATAACTTTGTAGCCTCTCACAGTGTCAACCGTAGAGATTAAAACAACATCCGCACCGAGGTTAAATGCCGCGTCTGCAAGTGCTATACCCATTTTACCAGAGGAATAATTTGAGATATACCGAACAGGGTCTATGTTTTCAATTGTACCGCCGGTCGTAATAACTATTTTTTTGCCTGACAGTTTTTTTTTAGAATTTAATACTTCAACAGCCCTATCAAAAATTTTATCAAGACTGCAAAGGCGTCCAATACCCTCTGTTCCGCATGCAAGAAAACCTCCCTCAGGCTCAATAATTTCATAGCCATATCTGCGTAATTTTTCAACATTTTCCTGAACAATACCATTTTGCCACATATTACAATTCATTGCAGGAGCTATCAAAACAGGTTTTTTAAAAGCACTTACGACAGATGTCAGAAGATTATCACAAATTCCGTTTGCAATTTTACCAACAGTATTTGCCGTAGCAGGCGCTATAATCATAATGTCAGCTTCATCTGCATAAGATATATGTTCGGGTCTATAATCAGGGATTTCAAATTCTTCAATTCCAACCTCATTTTGGCTGAGATTTTGTAAAGTAAGTTTGGTTACAAAATTCATTGCGTTAGGTGTGCAAATTACACGAACACTGGCATTTTGACGTTTAAACATCCTTACAAGCTCACAAATCTTATACGCCGCAATTCCACCTGTTATACCGATTAACACATTTTTTCCGCTAAGCATTATTTCGCTCCTTGTTAATAACACTTTCCAAAGTTAAAATTGCATTTTTCAAATCATCATTCACAATTTTATAATCAAAATTTTCCGCTCTTTCAAGTTCAATTTTTACTTCATTAAGGCGTTTTTGAATAGTTTCTTCATCTTCTGTATGCCGGCTCCGCAAACGATCTTCCAATGTTTCATAAGAAGGCGGGCATATAAAAATTAAAACAGCCTCAGGCATTCTTTTTTTAACCTGCAAAGCGCCCTGTGTATCAATTTCAAGGATTATATCCTTACCCTCCGCAAGACACTGGTTAATATATTTTTTCTTAGTACCGTAGAAGTTTCCGGCAAAATGAGCCCATTCCAAAAACTTATCCTGATCAATACAATTTTGGAATTCATCTTTAGACAAGAAGAAATAATTAACTCCGTCAACCTCACCAGGTCGGGGGTTTCTGGTTGTACAGGAAATTGACAGCATAAATTCAGGATTTCTTTCTAAAAATCCCTTTAATACAGTGCCTTTGCCAACACCTGATGAACCTGATATTACATACAATTTCTTTTTCATTAGAAATATTATACAATGAAAAAATTATTTAGGTAAAATTTAAACAAAATTAGTCAACCTAAAAAATACACAGCATAATGCCGTGTATTTTTTAAGCTTTAGTACTATCTTTTTTATATTCATCAATTGCAAGAATTGTACAAATTATTAAACAAATAATACCTGACACGAGCCAGAAATAAATTGCACCGTCCCAGTTTTGCTGTCCGTTAGAGCCAAGTTTATCAACAAGGAAGCCTGTACCGGTTGCCGATAAAAACGCACCGATATAACCAAATGTTCCTGTAAAACCTGATGCCGCAGACGCAACCTTTTTTGAACTGCTTTCAACCGCGCAGAGCCCGCCTATCATCATTTGAGGACCGTATGTAAATGCACCTAAAAGACCTATTATTACATAATTTAGAGAATTGATTGTATTGAATTTTAGAGCAATTATAGCAAAAATAACCCCAACAAGATAAATCAAATTAACAGGAGCTCTTTTGCCTTTAAACAATTTATCAGAAATTAAACCGGCACATACAGTTCCACAAATACCCACAAGCGGAAGTGACGCAATCATATTTGTCGCATCTGCCAGTTCAATATTTTTGGCATTTTTTAAATACATAATCATCCAGTCTTCTGCGCCAAATCTAATTATATAAACAAATACATAAGCAATTGCCAGGAGCCAGATTGTCTTATTGCACAAAACATATTTTTTAAAGATTTGCACATAGGACATACTGTCCTCAGCCTGTTTTTCATCGCAAGCTTGCTGCTTCACAGGCTCGTTTCTATACACCTCAACATCCGGCAAACCTAAGGACTGCGGTCTGTCACGTAATCTTTCAAACAACCATAAAGCAGTAACAACCGCCAGAACCCCCGGAACAATAAATGCTGCACGCCAGCCAAAATGTGCTGCAATATGACCTGCAAGAATAAAACTTAAAAAAGTCCCCGTCTGATGTGAACAAGACCACAACGACCATTTAGTTCCGCGTTCAGAATTAGAATACCAGTAAGTTAAACTTTTAGCTACCGCAGGGAAACCGGCAGACTGAAACCATCCGCTTACACCCCACAAAAAAGCAAGTACCCATAAAAGCACCATTGCTGTCATTTTTGTACTCAAACCTAAAACGCTGACCGCATCCGGTGCAAAAGCAAACAGGATATTTGCAATTGCTGTCATCAATAATGCCGTGGGGAAAAATTTTCTAACATCAGACCCATCTGCCAGTACTCCGTTAATAAATTTCCCAACACCATAGGTCAAGTAAAGCGAACTCCCCAGCAAACCCAATTCAGTTGCAGAATAACCAAATTCATCCATAATACCGGGCAGCGCAACCGCAATATTTTTCTTACATAAATAAAATACCGTATAACCTATAAAACAAGCATAAAAAATTCTTAACCGCCAATGTGAATACATTGACTTAACTTTTCCTTCATCGGCAATAACCGGCTGCACAGGAGGTTCTTTAAAAAAATCTTTCAAACTCATACTACTTATTCCTTATTATTTGTATATTTCGTGTCTCAGTAAGCTCCTGACGAGCATTTTTAATAATATCTCTTTTTTCTTCATCAAGGCTATGACCGCAAACTAATCGGTCAATAAACCCTGTATTTAACTTAACCGCCTTGTCAAAAGCCCCGATTTCATCTAGAACTTCTTTAATTTCAGACAGGTCATAACAAAAAGTCTGCTTGGAACCATATGTTAAAACATCTCCAGATTGTGACGTAATCGGAGTTCCACCCTGATCAAAATACAATTTAAACACGGATTTTAAATCCTGCAGCTCTGATTGTAATGTATTAACCGTCTGTTGTATTCTTAAAAATCTTTCAAAAAGATATTCCACATTATCAAGCTGTTTAACCTCCCAATCATATTTTTGTAGATATAATTTTTTTAACTTGGGATAAGCAAGCGCCAACCCCATGGCATCGGCCATAGCCCTATGGTGATTGTTAAGCTCAACATTGAATTTTTCCGTAAGAGCCCCCAGCCCATGAGATTCCAGCTCCGGATAAACTTCCTTAAACATATGCTGGGTATCAATTCTTGGATTTTCAATACCTTTTCCTGTAACCCTCAGGCTTGCCTCATTCAAAAATGTATAATCAAAGATTGCATTATGTGCAACAATAGGATAATCTCCCATAAATTCCAATATTTTAGGCATAACTTCATCTTCTGAAGGGGCATCTTCAACCATGTCCGGAGTAATACCATGAATTGCAATACTTGATTTGCGAATATGCTGGTGGGGGTTAATAAGTGTTTGAAAAGTATCTTTCACTTTGCCGTTTTCAAGTCTTACACCGGCAAATTCAACCATCTTCTCCTTGGTATAGTCCAGACCGGTAGTTTCAGTATCAAGGACTATTTCTATTATTTTTTTTCTAGCCATTTTGTTATCCTATTACAATCTATTAAGATAATAGCACAAAAAAAAAATCTATGATAAAATAGCGTATGTCAAAATAAAAAGGAGAAATTATGTCATACGCAATGGAGATCAACGATTCGTCGTTTGCACAGGAAGTTTTAAATTCAGACAAACCTGTTGTAGTAGATTTTTGGGCACCGTGGTGTGGACCTTGCAGAAAACTCGGTCCCATTTTGGATGAAGTTTCTCAAGAACTAGGTGAAAAAGTTAAAGTTGTAAAAGTCAATACTGATGAAAACTTAAAAACAGCTCAAGATTATGCAATAAGCGGCCTGCCAAGCTTACTGGTTTTCAAAGGAGGTAAGGCAGTAGAAAGACTTGTTGGCCTCATGCCAAAATCAACAATACTTTCAAATGTTGAAAAACATCTGTAATAAATTTTATAAAAATTTCAATAAAAAAGAGCGGCAAAAAATGCCGCTTTTTTTGTTACAATGCGTAACAAAAAAGCATTTTTTTTTAAAGTTTAAAGACTCTAATACCGACAAATAATACAAAGGAAAGTACGCATGGCTTTTAAAATTGCAGAACTACGAAGACAATACGGTCTTATGCAGACATTTGAAACCGAAGAAGAAGCTCTGGCATATGAAGCAGAACGCCAGGCAGCTTATGAAGCACGTATTGCCGAAAAGGTTCAAGAGCTTAAAGATTTGTACAATTCCGACACCGAAAAATATTCCAAATTCAAAAATTTTACCGAAGATGACTGGATAGATTATGCAAAAATTTGTATTAAAACTGCGTCCGCAATAAAAATAAAATATGCACTCGGAACTCTGCCTTCTGTAGAAAATGACCCAGAAATTGCCAAATGGGCACAGTTCAGCTATGAAGAAATCTTGCAGATGGAAGCAAACGGTGTACTTATTCCTAAAGAAGTGCTTGCATGGGCTCACTCCATGCAAGATAGTGATGTAACTGCTTATGAAATTAATGATGATTCTAATGCAACAGAAGAAATCGAAGAAACCAGTACCAATTCCCCAAACACAGAGTTAAAAGAGCTTCAAAAGAGGACTCAAACTCTTAGCAACAAATCCGAAAACACACAGGCAGAAATCAGCCAAAATTTTGACAAATTTAAAGAAATTGCCGACAAAGCCGAACAAGTCAAACAGGAGCAGGAAACAACCAAAAAAAATTCTCTCAAACAAATTGAAGAATTAACAAAAGAATGGGATGAAATTTCTGCAAAAATAAAAAACGGCGACAAGCTGTCCGAATCAGAACAAAAACGTTACAAAGAACTGGGTTCTATGCTTAACGGAAAAGACGGCGAGCTTGTAACTGATATACAAGCCTCAAGCGATGACTTACAGGCTTTAATTGATTCAATGGACGGATTGAATAACGAAATTACAAGCAGCATTGAAATAGGTGATGAAACTGTTGAAGCTGCAAAACAACTTTCTTTGTACGAAATGAGTTATACAAGAAAGAGTACAAATTCAAATAACATTATTAACGTTACCGTCGGTACTATTAGAAGTGCATTACAGGGTACTCTTGGAAAAGATATTGCAGAAAATGCTTTGGACAACGGCAACAACCTGATTGAATTTTCTAATACTTTAAGTGACCAATTAATGATGAACCAGTATGCGTCACTGTATGATTTTGCTGAAATCTTCACCCAAACTTCTACCGAAACTATTACCAATACAAAAGAAGTTTTAGCCGATGATTTCAATAAAACAACAGCCGAGCTCAATGAACAGATTGATGCTTTGCCTGATATGACAGCAGCTGAAAGTGAACAAGCAGCGCTTGAAGAAAATGGCGTTGGGCTTATTGGGCAAACATTATACTTTACCGAAAAAAGCTCATTAGAAACTCAAAAATCATTTATCTCAATGATTACTCTTGCTCTTACCCAAAGACAATCAGAAAAAGAAACCGAAAAGAGCCAAAAATTAACTGATACAGTCGTAGATAAAATGACTGCGAAAAAAGAAGAATTAGATGACTTACAAGAGAAGAAAGAAAAAGCTGAAGAAAAGAAAGATAAAACTATCGAAATAGCAAAGAATACTGAAAATGCACAGGGAATCAGTCAAAATTTAGACGAAGATGAGTTTACCGAAGAAGATCAACAAAGACTTGAAAAATTAGATGCAGAATTAGAAAAAACCGGCAATTTCACACAAAATAAACTTTACCAATCACTAACAAAAGTTCAAAACTATGGCAACAAGGTGCAGGATGACAAGCTTAATGGTACAAATGCAGTTGACTACGGTCAGGTAACCCAGAATCTTGGTAAGAAAATTTTGGATCAATTCTCCCCTTCTTTTGCAATACTATACTTCTATTTATATGCAATCAGTAGTATTGCCATTCTCACCGGTGAAGTAGCAACCGCTGCCGGTGAAGAAAATATTGACTTATTTGATGAAACAAATACAGTTATAACATCAAACCAAACTTCTTTAGGCCAAAGCCAAATTTCTATTCAGGAATTAACTAATGTTGCTGCAATTGCACCAGCTACATCTATGGAAAATGATTCAGAACAAACAGCAACTAACACACAAAATTCAGCTTCCGATAGCACTTCAGATTCAATAGAAACACCCACTACCGGAACTTCAGAAATAATTAAGGACGCAACCGAAACCGGTACAGAAAGACAAGAAGACGGTGTTGAAGAAAGCCAAACCGGAGCTGCTGCACCTATAGACAGCGAAGAAGGTGTTGATAACGCAAATGATGAAGAAGAAGTAACAACCGACGACGCCGAAAATAACGTAGGTGACGTTAAATCAACAACTGAAGAAGAAAATGAAGACTCTGTAGAGAAAAAAGCTGAAACAGAAAAAACAGAAGACGAACTCGAACAAGAAATGAAAATTCTTGAAAAAAATATGAAAAAAGATCAAAAAGAGTTGAACAAAATTGCTAAAGAAGCTCAACAAATTATACAGGAAAAACAACAACTGGCTGCAGAGTTTGAAATACTTAATGCCCAGAATGAAGAAATTATAGCTCGTAACGAAGAATCACAAAATCAATCAGCAGCAGCACCAGTAGCAGAAGAAGGCGGACTTCTAACAGGCAGTGTCCAGCAAAATAATATGGCTGTTTCCGGTGATGACAATTCCACACTTCAAAATAACCAGAGTCGAATCGTTAGTATATCTTCAAGATTTACAGCTTTAGATAAAAAATTAAATACCAGTCAAACCAAAGTAAGAACTATCAATGCGACTTCAAGGACACGTCATAAAAAATATGAAAAATTAGCAAAAGCAAAAGAAAAGATTATTAAAGAATATCAGAAAAAAGAACAAGAGAAACAGGCAAGAGTCGAAAAATCCCTTTCTGTTATTAGCATTGCAAATAATATATTTTCTATAACAATGTCAACAGGTACAATACTTATGCTTTGGCCTGTTACAGCTGCAGTCGGCGCTACACTTGTTAATATAGGTTTAAATGGTATGACATTCTGTTCACTGGTAAAAAGTGTAGTGTTAATGGCAAACGGTAACTTTAAAGAAGCATTTACAACAATGGCTATGACTGCCATTCAAATAGCTACTTCTTTCATCCCGGGTGCAAGTGCAGCAGCAACAGCAACAAATACCGCTTTAACCACTACAACTCAAGCAGTAGGGGCTGGTTTAAGCATAGTAAGTTCTGTAGCAGACACCGCAGCTCAAGGACAAACACTTGCAGGCAAGGAGCAAAGCGGATGGTTAAATACTGTTTCCCAGGTTGCAGGTGCTGCTTCAGCCTTAACTAACGTAGCAGGCGGATTTTCTAAGGGTGGCGCCAAAATTGATTCAGCAGGAAATATTGTAGAGAATGCCACCAGCTCTGCCTTCAAACAATCAAGTACCTTTAGCAAAGTCTTACAAATAGCTCAAGCAGTAGGCACAACCGCAACAACTACCGCTCAAATAAGTGCTCTCATTAAACAGGCAAACGGCGAAGAAACCGGAAGCTTTGAAAATATTCTAAATTTAATAGGCTTCTCAGTATCTGCTGCAGCATCTTTAGGCCAAATCGGTATGAAAATTTCAGAAGCAGCTTCTAACAAAAAAGAACTTAA
>CAYYAG010000015.1:6755-28946 GCA_964470005.1 uncultured Muribaculaceae bacterium | reverse complement strand
TAGGCCAAATCGGTATGAAAATTTCAGAAGCAGCTTCTAACAAAAAAGAACTTAACAACAATAAAACAGACAATCAAGATAATACTGCTACCGCAGATGAAAATGATACTGCAATAAAAGAAGCTGAAGATAAGGCTAAACAAAATAACGAAACTAAAACTGAAGACGATTCAAGTGCTGAGACCACCAAAGAAAATATAACCGACACACAAAATATTACTAGCAATACAGAAATTTCTGAAACACCGGCAATTGAAACCGAGCTACAAGATGCAGCCAGTGATGCCCTTGAATCCATTGATAATGCTAATACAGTTATTGATGATGAAACTCAGCAAGAAATTGATGGAGCACAAACTCAGACTGTTGAAGAAACAGAGGCCGCCGAAGAAATTAACGAAGCGCAAACTCAGACTGTTGAAGAAGAACAAGCGGCAGAAGAAGTTGGCGAAACGCAAACTTCAGCTACTAAAGATGAAGATGAAACTCAGGAAATTGACGTAGAAACAATTGAAGAAACCGATAAAATTCTAGCTTCAAATGTTGACAATGAATCTGAAGGTATTAATGCAACACCTGAGGATAAAACTGAAACCGAAGTTGAAGCATCTACCGGAGCCGGTGACAAATCTCAACAGGAAACCAAAGATCAGCTTACAGAAGAACAAACATTGGCAAACAACCTTGCTGAAAACGAAGAACTCACGGTGGGCGAATCAAAAAGAATTGCCGGCGATAAATTTGAAATTACAGAAGACGGAAAATATCTGGTTAACGATAAAGAAGTTTCCGCTGATGATTTTTCAAAAAGTATTGGCGAGGCTAAAGCTAAAGCTGAAGTTAAACAAGAAAAACTAAACAAAGCAATTGAAATCGGAAATGCCGTACTGGAAGCAGGAAGCCAGGGCATGCAGATTTATTCTGCAATCCAGAGCTTGACCGAAGCAACCGAACAGGAAGATGAGAGAAATGTTCTTAGCTTATCTGACATGCAAAAGGGTAAATCTTTAATCAGAAAAATTAAAAAACGCCGAGCTGCATTATTTGGTTATACAAGATCAGCCTAATACTTTAATAATCATCACTTATTTGTATATCATCATCGTCTTTCAATGATGATAAATCGTCGTGACCTGTCACATCAAAATCATTCGGCAGCATTTCATCCTCAGGCCAAACTGTATCCGAATCATACCTTGATGCATGCAAATTATAAGATGCCGTAAAATCCGAATTGCTCAAGTCTGATTCTGAAAATATGCATCCTGCAAGATCACAATCCGTAAAGTTACAATATGTCATCTCCGCATAACTGCAATCAGCACCGGTCATTAAACTCTCCGTAAAGTCACACTCCAAAACCCGTGACCTTGTAAAATCCACAGACGTTAAATCCGCATTTGTAAAGTTTACAAATGATAGACTACAATCTGCAAACGAACTTGAATTTAAATCCACATTCGAAAAATCAATCTCCCTTAAAACAAGACCTGAAAAATCCGTTTCGCTCAAGTCTACTTCTTCTTGATTGAACTTCCATTCATTAAATTTTTCCGGATTCCTATTTAATAAATCAACCAACTCTTCCTTTGTATAATCTATCATTCTATTCTCCTTAATTTTCTATCAAATCCATTTGAAGCGCCAATAAAACAGCCTGTGTCCGGTTTGTTACCTTTAGTTTCTTAAAGATACTATTCATATGACTTTTTACTGTGACTTCGCTCAGGACTAATTTTTCAGCTATTTCTTTATTATTAGCACCTTTAGATGCCATTTGCAAGACTTCTTTTTCGCGTGAGGTCAAACTTTGCAAATCTTCAGCCTTAAAAGGCAGTTTTCCGGGTAAATTCTCTCTGACCTGGCGCCTTGATCTTCTTAGGACGGCTTCCATTCTGGCCAAAAGATTTTGCAGTATAAAAGGTTTTATTATATAATCATCAGCACCGTTTCTAAGTCCTGCAATCATTTTTTGTTCTTCGTCCACTGCTGTAATCATTATAACAGGAATATTTTTTGTTTCAACACTTTTTCTTATTGCTTTTAATGTATCCCACCCGTTCATATTAGGCATCATGACATCAAGTAATATAATATCAAATTGGTTTTGCGATAATGTTTTTAGCGCCTGAATTCCGTCTGAGGCCGCAAAAACATCATATCCGTAATATGGAAGTGCCTCTTTAAGATATTTAGGGTTGTCGTCAACTAATAATACAGTTGTCATATAATCCTTTTAAACAATTTTATTTTTAAGTGCTTTTAAAGCGGCTTGAAGTCTGTCATCGACTTCAAGCTTCTGCAAAATATTTGCGACATGGGCTTTTGTTGTGTTAATACTTATAACCAGCATTTGCGCAATTTCCATGTTGCTGTAACCTTCTGTCATAAGTTTCAGTATTTGTGCTTCGCGAGCTGTCAAGTCATAATCCTTACGGTTATCATCCGTATCAAAACTTGGTGAATTTGCGCTGGCTTTTAAAACAATATGCGCTACACTCGGATCAAACCATGCAGCACCATCCGCAACAGATTGCACTACCTGTACAAGTCTTTGCGGATTAATTTCTTTTGAGCAGTAAGCATTTGCACCGGCTTTCAGGCTGTTTAAGACTTCTTTTTCATCATTATGGGAAGTAAGCATTATAACTTTAACATCTGTATCAGCGGATTTAATTTGTTTGGTCGCGTCAATACCGTTCATTTGAGGCAAACCCAAATCCATAATAACAATATCAACATGATTATTATTAAAAATATCAATAGCTGCTTCTGCGGAATCCGCCTCAAAAATCTCACCAATATAGTCAACACCTTCAAATGTTGTTTTCAGGCCGAATCTTGTAAGTTCATGATCTTCCACAATAAGTATGTTTTGTTTCATATACTCAATTCCTCTTTTGCCGGTGCATAATCGGGATTCAACATAATACTTTTTCTAAAACTTCTTTTGGCGTCGCCAACCAAACCTTTATGCTTATATACGAGTCCTTGATAATAATAATATCTAAAATCATTTTCGTCAATATATTTTGCAATTGCAAGATAGTCAGATGCCTGATTAAGTTTATTAGACTCAATAGCCGTTCTTGCCAAATCAATCCAGCCATCTTTAAACTGCAAATTAATAGCTACAGACTTTTTCAGATATGCTGCCTCACGGCTTTTGTCCAATAATGCCATATTATAATAAGCCTCATAACAATCAGAACGTGTTTTTAAAATTTTAGAATATATATCAAGTGCCTTTTTATTCTTGCCAAGCTTTTGACATACTTTGGCCACACCTATTTCAGGGATATATGATTGCCTGTCACAGGAAGAAGCGGATTCATAATACCTTAAAGCCGTGTCTAAATTATCATTTCTGTAAGCCAGATCCCCTAAGACGAGTAAAGCTATTGCATTTGATTTATCAAGCTTATAAGCTTTCGTAGCATTATCCTGGGCTTTTTCATATTCTTTCAAATCATAATAAACTCTGGATAGTAACGCATAAATATTTTTGTTATTACTTTTTTTAGTATTAAAAGCAGTCTGAAGGGTTCTCATAGCTTTATTCAGTTCATTTTCATAATAAAAGTAATACGCCAGATGATATTTCTTTTCAAATTCATTCTTTTTGGTTTTATAAAGTGTATATTCTTCAATAGAATTCACTTTCCTTTGAAATTCAGTTGTCAAGAGATTTTGTTTTTTTATTTCTTCAACTAGCTTAAGAGCATTTTGCGGTTTGGGAGATTGAGTAAGAATTTCTGCTTTTAATTTCTTATAATTTAAATTTTTAGGATTTTTATTTATTGCAGTATTAATATATTTTTCAGCATCAGGAATATTATTAGACTTCAAGGATCCTAAAGCTGCGATATAATTGGCATAGTCATAATTTTCCAGAAGTATATTATTCTTAATAAGTTCCGCAGTAACTTCACGACACTGGTCATTATATACAATATTAGAATACATTTCAGCAAGATAAATTTCATCATTTCTGGAAAGTTTTACTGCCGGAAAATAAAAATGTTTTATATCTTCGGAAAGCATATAGGATATATCCTCATCGGAAAGTTTTGACATGGCTATTTCAGATAAATTAAAAAAACCCAGATCTGCCATTTTTTCTGCCATTTGAAGATAAACATAATCAAGCGGAGAAATACTTTCTATCAAGACCTCAAAGTCAGAATAGGAGGATTTTACATTACTTTGGATATATTTATTCAAAGCAATTGCGTACTGATTATGAATATCATTTTTAGTCAGTGTTGCCTTTCGGGGGATTGATATAATTTCTTTATCAACAGGGAAGCCTGTTTCAAGCGGGTTAGCAGGCTTAATCAAATCATTAATATTAACAGCATACGCTCCTGCCGCCGTCATAAAAATAATTATAAGACTAGCCCATTTTTTTATCATTTAACCTCACTGTCAGAATAGTAATGATTAAACAAATCAACTATATTTATATTAGCTGAACTTTCATCATTCATAAAGTTATATATATCTAAAAGATTATAACGACTCAATAGTTCTTTATCCTCATCTTTAAAAACAACACAGCTTTCCATCAAAAATACATCAATTATTTTATCCAGAGATATAGACAAGAAAACATCAACTATATTTCTATCAAAATGCGAACCCGAATCATTAATCAAAATTTTAATAACATTTATAATAGGCATCTTATCACGATAGTGACGGCGGGAAGTAATTGCGTCAAAAACATCGGATACCGCAAGAATTCTTCCGCCGTATGGAATTTCTTCACCTTTCAGATGTCTGTAATAACCTGAGCCGTCCCATTTTTCATGATGTGAGCAGGCAATATCAGTTATAAGTTTAAAATCATCCGACATATGAATTTTTTCAAGAATATCGTGGGTAATTTTTACGTGCTGCTGAATATGCGCATACTCTTCAGGCGTCAATTTACCTTCTTTTTGCAAGACAGCATCACGAATACCTATTTTACCTATATCATGCAAGATTGCAGCTTTTTCAATAATTTCTTTATCATAATCATCCATATTTAAAGCATCCACAATAAGCATTGCATATAATTTAACCCTGCTGGAATGACCGGCTGTAATCTTATCACGTGCATCAATAGAGGTAGCAAGTGTATCTATAAAACTATCAAAAAGTTCTTTTTGTTCTTTATAGAGTTCTTTTTGCTGTTCAAAGAGTTGTGCATTCTCTAATGCAATACTTGCACTGCCGCCAATCGCAACCAAAAGATCTTCATCATTTTTTGTAAATACACCTTCAAGTTTATTTAAAACCTGAAATGCACCGATTATTTCCTGATTATTATTTTTAATAGGCATACAAAGAATAGACTTTGTATGATAGCCTGATTTGCTGTCAACATCCTTATTAAATCTGGGATCACTATAGGCATCAACAATATTAACACTTTCACCGGTTTGAACAACATAGCCGGCCAGTCCTTTACTGGCTGGAAAACGTATTTCCTCACTTCCCATTCCGAGTGCAACCTTTGACCAGAGTTCATTTTTTTCTTTATCAAAGATAAACACAGTACATCTGTCGGCCTGAATTGCATTTTTTGTTTCTTCTGCAATAACCTTCAATAATACATTTATATCAGTTAATGCAGTAATTGATCGCCCGATTTTTACCAGCGACACAAGCGGATCACTTTTCATGGGAAGTGAAAATTCCATCCCGTTTTGAACCTGATTAATACGCGCATTAATATAATCCAGCATCAAAAATTCATCATTTACCTGTGCAAATTCTCTGGCATTATTGTAATGCAACAGTGCCACGTCATTATTATGCTCATCAAAATTTATATTACCGAGTACAACTTCTGCAATAAGCTTGGCTGTATTACTCTTTGAGTGTCGTGCCATATAAGCGGCCTCATCAAGGGTCTGCAAAACAGTCTTATACAAATCCTTGTCCTCAAAATATGCGGCCATGGCCGCCAGACTCATACAAACAGAAATATATTCGGGCATCTTAATTGCAGTAAATTTTTTCTGAGCTTCCAAAAAGCTATATTTAGCACCATTATAATTCTTATCATTAAGCTCGCTTATACCTTTTCTGATAAGATCTTTACCTTCTATAACAAACCGGGTGTCTAAAACTTCTGTCATTTAAAATCCTCTTTTTTTAATTGTACTATATTTCTATGAATTTTTCAAAAATAGTTACAATTTTTCAAAAAATAATTTAATTATATGAGGTAAACCAAATAAATTATGTTATCTTAATCTATATAGAAAATGAGGTACACAAATGTCTGATAATTTTAAAACATTAAAATGTCCAGCATGTCAAAAAGAAATGACCAAAGTTTTTATTCCAACAGAAGGTATAAATGTTGATATATGCCTTGATGGATGCGGTGGAATATACTTTGACACAAGAGAATTCAAATATTTTGATGAACCGCATGAAAATATTGACGAAATAGTTAAAGCTGTTGAAGGAAAAACATTCATTAAGGTTGATGAGAACCTCCCCAGAACATGCCCTGTGTGCGGAGCAAGAATGGTAAAAAATTATTCAAGTGCAAAAAAAGAAATTCAGATTGATGAATGCTATGCTTGCGGAGGAAAATTCCTCGACCATGGCGAACTCCCAAAAATAAGAGCAGAATATAAAACTGAAGAAGAACGAACCGCAGACATAATGAAAGAAGTATATAGCACTGTCGGGCTTGAAATTAAACAGCTTGACGCAGAAAATGCAAGACTGCGTGCAAGTCGTTCTCCGCTTCAAAAACTATTTGATAAAATGATATATGGATAAATAAAAAAGACCGCTGAGGCGGTCTTTTTTATTTTTTAAACTTTTCAATTTTATCCAAACTATCACTTTCAAAATAAATTCTCAATAACGGCTCAGTGCCGCTTGGACGGACGAGCACCCAGCTGGTATTATCATCAAGATAAAGTTTAACCCCGTCTTTAAAATCCTTTTTCACAACCTTCATACCTGCAAATTCATCGGTTGTTTTAAATCTATCAATGATTTTTTCGATTTCTTCGCGAGTTTCAAGCTTTAAATCAACTCTATCATTATAAAATTTACATCCGACAAGTTCTGACAAATCTTCCTGCAATTGAACAAGAGTTTTATTTTCATAAGCCATTGCCTCAAGGATAAGAAGATTTGCAAGGATTCCGTCTTTTTCCGGAATATGTCCTCTGATACTTAACCCGCCGGATTCTTCCCCCCCTATAATCGGGTTAAACCTCCTCATAGCTTCTCCGACATGTTTAAAACCTACGGCAGTTTCAACAACTTCGACACCGCATTTTTCTGCAACCTTATCCAGCAAAAGACTGGCGCCTACGGTTTTGACAATACAGCCATCCATATTTTTATGCTTTTTTAAATGCAGAAGCAGAATTGCAATAATCTCATTTGGGGTAACAAATTCACCGTTTTCGTTTATAACTCCAAACCTGTCACCGTCACCGTCATTTGCAAAACCTATAGAATTTGGTGTTTTCTTAACCATTTCAATCAAGTCCTGCATAAATTGCGGTTTCGGTTCGGGCATCCCTCCGCCAAAATTCACATCATGCATCATATGAATACTGTTAAATTTTATATCTTCATCACATAACAACTTATCAAAATAGCCAATTGTAGCTGAATAAAGACCGTCAAAAATAATATTTTTCTTAAGCTCACGAATTTTATCAAAATCAATCAAAGATTTTATATGCTCAAAGTATTTAGATGAAAAGTCAAATTCTTTTATAAATCCTTTTATTTTAGGCTCAAAATCCGCACCCAAATTTGCAACAATCTCACCGGTAATATCATCAGTTGCAGGTCCTGCGTAATCAGGAATAAATTTTATTCCCAAATATTCCGGAGGATTATGTGATGCCGTAAACATCACGGCACAAGCATCTTTAATCTTAGCATTATATGCAAGTACAGGTGTGGGAAGAACTTTTTTACTAAACATAACCCTAAACCCGCAGCCTGCAAGATCCTCCGCGCACTGCAATGCAAATTCTCTTGCCATATTCCTTGAATCATAACCTACAAGAATTCTTTTATAAATCCCAAAATTATCAAACACATAATTGGCAATTGCTTTTGTAACTATACCAACATTTTCACTCGTAAAATCAACTCCTACAACAGCCCGCCATCCGTCAGTTCCAAACGTAATATTTGTCATTTTGCCTTGCCCTTTTTCTTGTTTCTGATATAATTTTAACTGAAATATGGAGTTTAGTAAATATGGAATTTAAAAATGTCCTTAATATCGCATATTTAGGTCCGGAGGCATCCTTTTCGGAAATGGCACGGGATGTTTTCTGCCAAAAATACGACATTAATACTTTTTCAACTCCGCTAAAAACGATTCCCGATGTTGTGGAATTTGTTGATAAAAACCCCTTCACTCTTGGCGTAATTCCTGCTGAAAACTCTATTGACGGCACATTACGGGCGTCATTAGACAGTTTAATGAATACACAAAATCATAATATTAAAATTTTATCCGAAGTAGTTCTTCCCATTGAATACTGTCTTTTATCCAGAACAACAGAGTTTTATAGTATCACAGGTATTATCGGCACTCCCTATCTCCTCGGAAAATGTCAGGAATTTATCAAAAGAGAGCTGCCTCTACATTTAAACATTATTGAAAACACAACAATGTCAGAATGTGCCCGAAACCTTGCAAATTACAATCTGACATACGGATCAATAGGCAACCGGAAAACCGCAGAAACTTACAGGTTAAACATACTAAAAGAAAACATCAACGATGATAAAACAAACCAGACAAGATACATTCTGATAGGCAACTTTGAAACTCCGGTCACCGGCAGAGATAAAACAACAATCGCATTTGCCACAAATAACTCGCCCGGGGCGTTATTAGATGTGTTAAAAATATTTCTGGAAAACGATATAAACCTTACATATATATCTTCACAACCGTCAAAAGATGATATGGAAGAATATATATTCGTAGTGAATTTTAACGGTCACATAAAAGAAAAAAATATAGCTGAAGTTTTAAATTCAATAAAATCAAGAACAATATTTTACAGATTTTTAGGCTCTTATGAAAAAAGTCAGGCATAGTATTTTTTTGTTATAATTAAAATAAGAGGAAAATTATGGAAATAAGAGAAGAATTCATTGAACAGGCAAAGAAATTATCCCGCGGCGCAGAGATTTTACCAGGAGGAATTGAGGAGCTGGCAGTAAAATTACAGCATGCAAAAGACACAAATACCCCGTTAAGAGTAAAACTTGGTATGGATCCTACAAGACCGGATTTGCATCTCGGGCACACCGTTGTAATGCGAAAACTAAGAGAATTCCAAAAACTTGGACACACTGTTGTTTTAATTGTAGGCGGAGCAACAGCAATGGTAGGAGATCCTTCCGGCAAATCTGAAACCAGACCATCCTTAACAAAAGAACAAGTTGACGAAAACGCAAAATCATATTTTGAACAAATGTCAAAAGTAGTTGACGTTGAAAAAGCTGAAGTAGTAAATAACGCTGATTGGCTTCACAAAATGAGCTTTACGGAACTATTAAAACTTGCAGCTCAAATGACAGTTGCGCAAATGATGACACGTGACGATTTTGCAAAAAGATACGCAGATGGAAAACCTATATCAGTTCACGAATTTTTCTATCCGTTAATGCAGGCTTATGATTCCGTCGTAATAGATGCAGATATTGAACTCGGAGGAACAGACCAGAGGTTTAACACTCTTTTAGGCCGCCAAATTCAAGAAGCCTACGGCAAAAAATACCCGCAGATGGTTATGCTGTTGCCATTGATTGAAGGTACCGACGGGCTTGTTAAAATGTCAAAAACCTATCCAGAACATTGTATTTCTTTGACCGATAGTGCAAAAGATATGTTTGGAAAATTAATGAGTATTCCGGATACTTTAATACTTAAATATTTTACTCTTTTGACTGATGTTACCGATGAAGGACTTAAAGATATTGAAGAAAAGCTCAACAGTCCTGACGTCAACCCGCGTGATTTAAAACTTAATTTAGCTTATAAAATAACAGAAGAATATCACGGCACAGACGGAGCAGAACATGCCCGTGCCGAATTTATCAATGTGGTTTCAAATAAAGGACTGCCCGAAGATATTCCTGAGGTAAAAGTTGAAAACGGTAAGGGCATACTTGATTTGCTTGTTGAATTAAAATTTGTCCAGTCCAAAGGCGAAGCAAAACGATTAATCCAAGGCGGAGGAGTAAAAATTGACGGTGAAAAAATTGCCGATATGACTTATACTCTTAACTTTGATGAGAGTTTAATATTACAGGCAGGTAAAAGAAAATTCGCCAAACTGGTAAAATAAAATGTTCAAACTTATAAAACGAGGAATAACAAAAGTAAAAGAAGACATACAGGTCATCTACGACAAAGATCCTGCTGCAATAAACATTATAGAAGTTTTGTTGTGCTATCCTGGTTTACACGCACTAATAGCCTACAGATTTGCACACAGACTTCACAAATGGCACATCCCTTTAATCCCGAGAGTTATCTCATATATAACAAGAATAATAACCGGTATAGAAATCCATCCAGGGGCGAGAATTGGCAGAAGATTTTTTATTGACCATGGTGAAGGTGTTGTCATAGGAGAAACCACAACCATAGGGGACGATGTATTGATTTATCAGCAGGTAACATTAGGCGGTACCGGTAAAGAGCACGGCAAGCGCCACCCGACACTCGGCAATAACGTAATTGTCGGAGCAGGTGCCAAAATTTTAGGTAATATCACAATCGGTGACTATGTAAGGGTAGGAGCAGGTTCAGTTGTTGTGGAAGATGTTCCGGAATATTCAACAGTGGTTGGTATTCCCGGAAGAATAGTTCACCGAAAAATTCGTGATAAGAACGGTATATTAATGCATAACAGAATACCTGATCCCGTAAGATGCGAACTTAACAGACTTAAATATGAAGTTATAGAATTAAAAGATAAGATTGAAAAATTAACGGATAAAACAGAAGATTAATTATGTATACACGTTCCTGATTTTAAAATATAAATGCTCAAACCATGGTGTTATAAAAGGGTTTTGAGCTTATTTAAGTTCATATTTACATTTTGTAATGTTTTTTTATGATAAAGTTTTAGGTAAGGAGAAAAAGATGAAGGCTGTAGTATTTGATAATGAATTAAAATTAGTAAACGATTATAAAAAACCTATCCCGAAAAAGGGTGAGGCACTGATTCGTGTAACACTCGCAGGAATTTGCAACACTGATTATGAGATAACAAAAGGTTATATGGGATATGTCGGGATACTCGGACACGAAGCTATAGGGGTTGTGGAAGAAATCAATGACCCTGATCAATCACTTTTAGGTAAACGTGTTGTATCTGAGATTAGTTACGGATGTAAAGAACCGGATTGCCCGTATTGCGCGGAAAAACTCTATCGACACTGCCCAAACCGCCATACCTTAGGGATTTGGAAAAAAGACGGCTGCTTTGCTGAATATTTTACTATGCCGCTGGAAGTTCTCTTTGAAGTCCCCGATAATGTCACCGATGAACAGGCAGTATTCGTCGAACCTTTAGCAGCAGCATGCGAGATTACAGAACAATTACATATAAAACCTTTTGAAAAAGTTGTTGTATTAGGTGACGGAAAACTAGGACTTATAACAGCTTTAACCCTGAATGCCCAAAACATTGACGTTATTCTCGTTGGTAAGCACCAGAATAAACTTGATATTGCAAAGGCTCAAGGAGTTGAAACACATTTATTGAATGATTTTGTAATTGAAAAAAAATATGATGTGGTTGTTGAAGCAACCGGATCAATTTCCGGATTTGAAACAGCGCTTGCCCTCACAAAACCCAGAGGAACACTGGTTTTAAAAAGCACAGTGGCAGCTTCTAAAGAATTCAACCTTGCACCTATTGTTATTGATGAAATTACGGTCTTAGGTTCACGATGCGGCCAGTTTGGCGCAGCATTAAGGCTTTTAAAATCTGAAAAAATTGATTTTTCACCGCTCATTTCTGCAACTTACTTTGTTGATAATGCAATTGAAGCGTTTGAAAAAAATAAAGAAAAAGATACTTTAAAAGTTTTAATAAAATTCTAGTTTGCTTAAATATGTTTTTTAGAATAAAATAAAAATATGTTGGACAGCGTGAGAAACAAGTTGAAAAATATAACCCTGCTGGATAAATATATTCTTAAACAGGTTATTGAAATGTTTCTGATGGGAGTTTGTGTATTCACATCAATCATCTTTGCCTCAGACACATTTATTACACTTATTAAGCAAATATCTTTATTCGGAATACCGTTTAAAGTTGCATTAATGATGATTATATTAAATCTGCCGTCAGTTGTTGTAATGACAATACCAATGGGTGTTCTGCTTGCAACAGTTATGACACTTAACGATTTAAGTTTAAAGTCGGAAATCACTGTTATGCGGGCGTGCGGAATAGGCTTGAACAGAATTGCCAAACCTATTTTTGTTTTTGCTATTGTAATGTCAATTTTCAGCTTTTTTATTAACGAAAGCATCGTCCCTGTTATGACAAAACAGTCAAAAGATCTTGCTCTTTGGGCTTTGGGACAAAAAAATATTCCGGACGGTAAACAGAATTTTGTTTTTAAAGAACTGAACGAGAACGGTTTTTTGAAAAGATTATTTTATGTAGGATACTGTGAGGATAAAACTCTATATAACATAACCGTTCTTGACACATCAAAAGAGGGCACTATTCAAGTTTTACAGGCAAGAGAAGGTAAGACATCCCCAAAGGGCTGGAACTTTGAAAAAGGCGCCATTTATACAGTTGACAGTGAAGGAAAAATTTTAAATACAACTCTTTTTGACGATTTGAATGCACAATTCGGAGTGGATATGTCAAAAGAATTAAGTAAAAATGTTGCAAAAGAAATGAATTTTCCAAAACTTCTTCAATATCTTGCAACAACAAAGATTGATACAGGACAAAAACGCATACTTGTTATTGAGCTTTTTGACAAAATAGCCCTGCCGGTTACAACAATAGCACTTGTATTAATCGGTGTTCCGCTCGCGATTACACCTCCAAGAGTACGTTATAACCGCGGATTTTTATTCAGTATTTTAATAATTTTCATATACTATTTAATAAGGGCTCTTTCAATATCTTTTGGAGAATCAGGTAAACTTGAACCTTTTCTGGCTGCGTGGATGCCAAATATAGTTTTGACAATATGGGGATTGATTTTATATTACAAAAAAGTCTATACCATAGAATAAATTCCTCTTTTTGCAGGTAAAAAATTTTTCATTTTTATCGTAAAATATGTGTATGGATAACAATAACAACTTTTTTAACGTCAATCCTATACAATCAGTTAAGCAGAATCCGTTCACCGGCTCTGACAAATTGACTGAAGAACCAAAGTCTTCCGTTTCTAATCATATGAAAAATCGTCTGAACGGATATGATTCAGCAATTCTTAACGATAAAACACTCCCTCAAGGAAACTCCGACAAACTCAAGCTTGAATATAAAATTTCGGAAAAACAGAAAAATTTGAATGCCATTAACGGCAGAATACATAATGCAGAACTCTATGGCACTCAGACAGAAGTTTTAAGTCTACGGGTGCGCAAACAAAGACTTGAACAGGAATTACTTGAGCTTAACCGTGAATATGCAAATTCAACCAGAAAAATTAAAACTCCTACGGGTGAAGTAATCGAGCTGCCCTGGATTAAAAAAGCCCAGACATTTTTATCTAGAAAAGTACTTGCAAAAGTATCTAAAAAATTTAATTCAATAGTATTTTTAGGTGATTCTCTGGAAAAATTATCCGAAATAAACAAGAGTGTGGATGCCCTTATTGATATGAGAGTTCCATACGGAGAGAAAAATGACAACTATGAAAAACTTACCGAGTATCTATATCAGGCAAACCAGCTTCATTCTCAAATTTCCAGAACTCTTGGCAATATGAACACCTCCCCAAAACGCAGTACGTAAAATTGGGATAAATTCAAATTTTCTAACGGTTAAAACTATTTTTCAAACATCTTAAAATCAGATTTCAATTCCTTTTATCAACGCCCAGATAATATCAATAATTTAACACCCCTGGTTTCTTATGCAATCATCAAAAATTCTACTCTATATGACAATCTAAATTAAAAACTATGCATTTAAACTTTTTCCTGATAAACCTTTATTCTTGCACCAAAAACTGTGCCATACATAAAGTTTTCCGCGGATTATCTTTTGAAAAGACTTTCATAATATACAAACCCTTTTCCGGTATTACTACGTAATCATCATAGTAATACATCTGATCATCTTTTAATATTGCAGAATAACTCCAGTACAAAGTATAACCAAGTGTCATATAATCATTATCTTTTTTGATTATTTGAATATTTATTGCGCGGGTTTTAATTTTTTTCGGAATAATGACAAGGTAATATATACGCTCATTCGGATGAAAAGTACTTGTATAATCCATAACATTTGCAGCAGTTATTTTATTACGGTTAAAAAGTATAGCCGCCTTTTCCCTGGAACAGCCGCCCGTTATAAAAACCATTAAAAAAATTACAAAACAGAGAAATGATTTCTTCATTTTTCCAGACTTCTTATTTTATTCTGAACCTGAGAAACATCATTTGCCTCTTTAGTGTACTGCATATACAATTTATAGTACTTAAGTGCCTCCGGCTTGTTATTTTCAGTTTCGTAAGCTATGGCTAAAGCATAATAGGCATAGGCATATTGAGGATCTATTTCAACAACTTTGTTAAAAAACTTTTTAGATTCAGAGTATTTCTTTTGATTTGCATAGGCCAATCCAAGATTAAACCACCCGTCTGTATAATCAGGTTTGACAACAATAGCACGTTTATAAAACTCTGCGGCAGTTTTGTTGTCATTTTTCATACCGTAAATATTACCTATTTTTAGCAAAGTAACCTCATCATTCGGGTTAATAGTTAATGCTTCCTGATAATTCTGGATTGCGGTATCAAAATCTTTCTTCCTGTAATTCTCATCACCGAGGTTAATCAAATCTTTATTTTTTGACATATCAACCGGTTTTTGCTGAACATCTCCGTCAGAATTAAGCGAAATTTCAGGCAAATCAGTTTCACCTGCAATCTCCACAGCCGGCTGCTGGCTGTATAGCGCTGATATAAATTCACCATATTCATCACTATACAAGGATTTTTCGGGATTTAAAGCTATTGCTTTTTCATACATTTCAGTAGCTTTTTCGTTCAGTTCAAGTCCCCTGTATGCTTTTGCCAATCCGTAATAAGCATAATCGTCTGAGGAATCGCGCGCTAAAGCTTTTTGAAAATACTCAGAAGCGTTTGAATAATTCTTTGCGTTCAGGGTAACAAATCCTTGTGAAACAATCGCTTTAGTTAAATTTGCGTTAACAGTAGGATCATCTTTTACTCCAAGAACATCTTCATACAACGCAATGGCTTCATCATAATGTTCCAAGGCATGCAGTGCAAATGCTTTATTTGTTTTAACTTCAATATCATCAGGTTTTACCTTCAAAACCTCATCATAATATTTCAAAGCGGAAATATATTCCTTTTTAGCATGATAGCATTCTGCCAAATCTTTTTTAACATCCACATCGTCAGGTTTTATAGCAAGTGTTTTCTCAAAATTTACAATTGCAGAATCCATATCCTTCATTCTTTTATAGACAATCGCCATATTTTTATATACTCTTGCATCTTTTGGATAGTTTTGCACATAAATTTTATACTGTTCAATCGCCTCTGCATTTTTGTTCATATCCGCAAGAAGGTTTGCATAGTCAAGCCTTATAGAATGCAGATTAGGCATCTGTTTGAACACAACTTGATACTGTTCTAGTGCCAAATCATTATTGTTCAACTCCTGATAAGCAAGCGCAAGGCTTATATGACTTAAAGTATTCTCCGAATCTAATTCTACAGCTTTTTCCAGAATTTCTGCACCTTTTGAATAGTCACCGGTTTTTACCAGCGCTATACCATAATTTGCATAGTCTTTAAAGGTTGAAGTATTTTTGTTGTATAAGGTTGTATATTCCTTAACTGCTTTTTCCGGCATATCAAGAACAAGATATGCAGACGCTAAATTTTCCCGTGCTTCTCTGTGTTGAGGATAAATCTCTAAAAATTTGCCATAACTTTCAACAGCAGCTTTGTAGTCCTGCATTTTATACTGCACATTAGCAATATTCAAATAATTATACTTGTATTCGGGAAAAATTCGCAGGGATTTGCTATAAGAAGCCAGCGCCTCCTGATATTTACCCTGTGTCTCATAAATACTTCCGACACTAATATAAACAAACGCATCATCCGGTTTTAGTTCCAACACTTTTGAATAAGCTTGAAGCGCATAATCATACTCTCCGACATCAGCATATAATCCGGCAAGTTTGGTATAAAGCATACTGTCATTACCCGATAAATTTATGGCTTTTTTTAACTTTTCAATCGCATCCGGAATATTATTCTGATACTCAGCAGAACATGCCTGCTGATATAATGCATTAACTTCAGGTGACATTGCCGCATATGCATTAATACCCGTCAGACTTATTGCTATAATTGATGATATTAAAAGATGCTTTTTAATCTTGCCTACTCCTCAGTTAATTTACATCTTAACAAAAAATTTGTTCCATGTAAAGCTGACTTTAAATTATCATACTTTCAGGCAGAAACTTTTATTTTTTTACTTCGGCGAAATTAATCCTTAAGAATTATGCGGTTTGACTAATATCATTCTCCGGCAAATTTTTTACAAAAATTTACAATTAAATCCCTTTTGCTGAGCAACTTTTTATTTTACTGACCTTTGTACTACTAGAAAAATTTCTAAGAACGTGCTATAATATACACTAAGTTATAGAAAACGTAACTGAAGAAAAAAGGAGTAGGATTCTATGGCAACACTCGTAACAAAGACCGATGAAAAAAAGGTCAAATCTAAATTCAACGACGAGTTTGAAAACTATTTGAAAGCCCAATGCCTGAAAACAACATTTAACGGCTTGGAATTAGAAACATTTTCATGGTACAAAAAAGTTTTAGGACTCGCTTAAAAAAACAAATAGAAAAATTAAAAATCGGCTGTCATCGAAAGCCGATTTTTTAGTATTAGGACAATTCACGAATAAGCTCATGTGCATCTTCACAATCCGGAAATATCTCTACGGTCTTTTCCAGCTGCTTAAGAGCTGCTTCTTTATCATTAAGTTTTGCATAGCATTTTGCACTGTTTAGCAAGATATTTATATTCATAGGGCTTTTTTCAAGTAAATTTTTGAATATAGAATTTGCCTGTTCATAATTACCCAGTTCATAATAACAAAGTCCGATAAGATTTTCGCAATCATTAGTTTTATCAAGCTCATAGGACTTAATCAAAAAGCTTTTAGCATCTTCAAAATCTTGCTGAAGAAATCTGATTTTACCTGCGATAAACAACAAAAACGGCTGATCATTAGCAAGTTTTAATGCAGCATCAATTTGCTCTCTTGCTTTATCCAAATCCTGGAGCTGCATTTTATTCAGTGCAGAAAAACCAAGTGCATTTGGGTTTTCCGGCTCAATATCCAGAGCTTTCCCATACATTTCATCAGCTTTTTTGAAATCTGTAGTCGCATGAAGATAGTTTGCGTATTCAAATATAATTGAATAATTATCAGGTGCCAACTCATAGGCTTTTTCAAATTCATCTTTTGCATAATCAAACAAACGTTTTGTGAGATAAATTACCCCGAGATCTTTATGCGCCGGTGCATAATCAGGCTTAAGCTCAATAACTTTTTTGAGTATTTTTTCTGCCTTATCAAAATCATTTGTCATAATACAAACATGTGCAAACTCATAATACAAATCAGAAGATACGTTGCCTTGAATTAAGATCTTTTCAAAAATCTGTTTGGCAAATTGCGGCTGATTAAGTTTCAGATAAAGGTTTGCAAGCTTGTGCGCCATACTAACAGATTTTGGATTAAGCATAACAAGATTCTGTAAAATTTTTACAGCAAGCTGATATTCTCCAACCAATTCATAGCAGCATACTAAATTGTATTGAAAATTATGTTTTGCAGGGAAATGCACAACTAAATACTTATAGTGCTCAATTGCTGAACGAATATCACCGGATTTCACCTCAGAAAGCGCCAACGCTACAAGATAACTGTCCATAGGTTCTTTTTCATAAGCTTTTTTAAAATATTCACAGGCTTCTTTATGTTTGTTTTGCATTTGTAATATAGAGCCTATGTTAAAATATGTCAGGGAATTATCAGGTTCATATTCACTTGCTTTTAAATAATTTTCGTAAGCTTTTTCAAGGTTGCCTATGGTAACATAACAGGTTCCCAGATTATTATAAAGCTGTGAGTGAGAAGGGTTTAATTCCAAAGCTTTTTCAAGGTAATAAACACTTTCTTCAAATCTCTTCAACGACATACTTGCCGTACCAATTATATAAAACAAAGTATAGTCACCGTCAACAAGCTCAAGCGCCTTTTTACCAAGCTCTATTGCTTTTTCTGCTTCATCCGCTTTAACGTATACGACACAGAGATTTTTATACGCATCAATATACTCCGGTCTTAATTTTAAAACCTCCTGATAGGCGGTTTTAGCATGCAAAAAGTCTTCAAGATTGTCATAACAATTTGCGAGATAGAACCAGCTTGCAGCATCCTCAGGCAAATATTTCACAACAGTTTCAAAAACTCTTTTACCTTCTTTATACATCTCAAGATTAACATAACAAAGACCCAGAAGTTTTAAAGCTTCATGATTTTTACTGTCTGTTTTTAGCAGTTCTTCTAATTTTTCTTTTGCCGGCTCAAATTTATTTTCTGCAATAAGCCCATTTATTTCTTCCATAATTTTTATTATACATTAAAAAAGTTTTCATGTATAATTCAGGTATGAATATACTTCAGGAATTTGACACAATAGCCGCAATTGCAACACCACTTGGAACAGGTGGTGTGGGTGTAATAAGAATTTCCGGAAACAAAAGTCTTGAAATCGCAGAAAAAATTTTTAAAGGCCAGCCATTGCAGACCGGAAGAATTTCGCACGGCTGGATAGAAGACAATGGTACAAAAATAGATGAAGTGCTTATTCTTACATTTAAAAACCCTAACAGTTATACGGGCGAAGATGTTATTGAAATACAATGCCATGGTGGCATAAACGTTATCAGAAACATTCTTAATCTGGTTTTAAAAAACGGTGCCAGAGTAGCAGAACGCGGAGAATTTACAAAAAGAGCCTTTCTGAATAAAAAAATGGATTTATCACAAGCAGAAGCAGTAGCTGATTTAATCCATGCAAAAACTCAGAATTTTGCTGTACAATCCGCTAAAAACCTCTCAGGAATGCTGCATAAAAAAGTAATTGAAATACACGATAAAATCTTTAACTGCCTTTCACTTATTGTGGCAGCAATAGATTTTCCGGAAGACGTTAAAGAACCCGAATATGATTTACTTGTTAATGAATTTGAAAAGACAATTCTGGAAGTAGACAGGGTTTTAGCGTGTGCAAAATCCTCTGATATCATGCGTCAGGGAGTTAAAGTGGCAATTGTAGGCAGACCTAATGTTGGAAAATCCTCTCTTTTTAATAAACTGCTAAATACTAATCGGGCAATTGTAACCGATATCGCAGGCACAACAAGAGATGTTTTAAAAGAAACTTTAGATATGGATGTTGCAGTAACGCTTATTGACACGGCCGGTATAAGAAGTACAGATGAAGTCGGTCAGGTTGAAGAAATAGGTATTGAATATTCAAAACAATCCGCAGAAGAAGCTGATTTAATATTGTTTATTTATGATGCGGAAGTTGGACTACATAATGAAGATAAAGAAATTTATAACCTGGTTAAGAATAAAAAGCATCTTATTATCGCAAACAAATGCGACCTCACAAATGAACGTAAAAATAGAGATGCCATTTATATTTCAACATTGACCTGTGAAGGGCTTGATGAATTAAGAAATAAAATCAAAGAAGCTGTAAGCAATTTTTCGACTGAAGAAACAGAATTCATAACAAATAAAAGACAGGCAGACTGCCTTTTAAAATGCCGAGAGAATCTTTCAAATGCGCTGGATGCAGCAAAACGAAATGAACTACAGGATCTGATTTCAATTGATTTAAAATCAGCATTATTGTTTTTAGATGAAATAACTGGCGAAGTCATAACAGATGATATATTAAATAATATTTTTGATAATTTTTGTATAGGCAAATAAATCAGTACGTAAAATATCTGTCAAAATCCACATCATCAAAGCTGCATAAAAGTTTGAATATATCATCATGCTCATCCATTCGCTGAAAATTATATTCGTCAAACCTCCAGAACTTTGGATTAATCCCTTTTACACGTACAATCCCCGCATCTTTTAAAACATTGAGCTTCTTTTTTACAATTTCAACAGGCAAATCAACAAGTTTTGCAAGCTCAACTGCCGTTATGCCTTCTGACTTCTCGCATTTTTCAGGGGTCATAAACATCAGCTCAAGACCTACTTTTTTGAGCTCTTTATCCTCATATTCCAATTCGTACTCGTACATAAAAATATTTTACTCAAAGGTTATAGATTTTTTATCATATTTCTGGTGTATATATGCCGAATAAACACTTTGGTATCTTTTGGAACAAAATTATTACAGGTCTTGTATAGCTAAATTCTTTTACAATTTTTCAACCTTCCGACATCACCAATATTCTTCCCGCGCACTGGTGTTTGTATTGCCTCTGGATTCGTAGTAGAATACTTTTATGGTTAAAAGTGCATATATTCATATTCCGTTTTGCAATTCAAAATGTAAATATTGTTCTTTTGTCTCATCTACAAAACTTGAGTTAAAAACACAATACCTCAATGCCCTTGCAAAGGAAATTCAAAATTTTTATAAAAATGAAACACTTGAAACAATATATTTTGGCGGAGGCACTCCATCATTATTAACAATTAATGAATTTAAAACTTTGCTTAATTTATTTAATTTTACAGAGCAAACGGAAATCACTGCGGAGCTTAACCCTGAAACACTTACACAGGAGTATTTAAATGATTTAAAATCAATAGGTATTAACCGTATAAGCATAGGCTGCCAGACTTTTGACAACAACATCCTAAAATCAATCGGACGCCGGCATAACTCAAAACATGTTGAAAACGCTGTAATATTTGCACAAAATGCAGGTTTTAATAATATCAGCCTCGACTTTATTTACGGACTGCCAAACCAGACAATCCAAATATTTGAAAATGATCTTCAGTATGCTGTTTCATTGGGTGTGCAGCATATATCACTTTACGGCTTAAAAATAGATGAAGGCTGCTATTTTTATAACCACAAACCGCAAAATATACCGGATGAAGATATTCAAGCAGATATGTACCTGAAGGCCATAGAAATCTTAAAAGACTTTGAACATTATGAAATAAGCAATTTCGGTATCCCTTCAAAACATAATCTGAACTATTGGAACAACCGGCATTATTATGGCTTTGGAACAGCTGCACACGGCTATATCGGAAACATAAGATATTCAAACACCGAGAACCTTTATGAATATATTGAAAATCCTAAAAAACATTTTGTAGAAAATATATTAACCCAACAAGAACAGCTTGAAGAAGAAATATTTTTAGGCTTTAGAAAAACTAGTGGAATTGATATCCAGCAAATTAACCAGAAATTTAATATTAATTTTGAACAAAAATACTTTAGCATTCTGAACAAATACAAAGATTTTTTAAGGCATCCCCCGGGCAGTTATGCTTTTAATCATAATGGCATTTTAATAAGTAACATAATTCTAGCTGAATTTTTACAATAAAAAAGACCCTTGAGCGGGTCTTTTTATTATATTTTAATTTTAGCTTCACGCTGCTTCGGCTGTTTTAGATGCTTGCTTAGCCACATGCGGTAACTTTTGCCAAACTTTTGTATCAACCCATTCACCGGCTTTTGCCAAATAGTGTCCGATTTTCTTTAATGGTTTAGCTTCTTTTAATTCAGCTTTGCCAAGAACTTTTAAAACATCTTTTTTAACACCTAAAAGTAGCCCGCCACCAACAACAGCTGCAGCAACAACTAACCCGGCTAAAGCTTTTAAA
>CAYYAG010000015.1:0-6655 GCA_964470005.1 uncultured Muribaculaceae bacterium | reverse complement strand
CCAACAACAGCTGCAGCAACAACTAACCCGGCTAAAGCTTTTAAAAAGCCGTGTTTTTTCTTAGGCTCATTTTCCGGTTTCATTGGAGCTGAATCCGGTTGCGTAAATTTGCCCGGTGCGTTAATCCTTTCTTGCGCAGATTGAACCGGATTGGCTTTAAAATTTACAGTAGATACAGAACTTATCATGAGAAAACCTCCTATAATTATACACACATTATATCAATTTCTTACCACATATAAACCCTCTGATATCATGATTTTGACTAAAAGAAAAAACTTTTTCAATAATTGTTACAAAAGTTTACAACATTTTTGGAATAATTTAATCTCCGGTGTCATCTTATATAGTAAGGGAGAAATATATGGAACAGGAAACATTAATTTATATTGAAGAAAGAGATAAAAATGAAGCTGCAAAACTGGCAGGAAACTTTACAATAGAAGATACTTTTAAAAGAGCTTATATTAACGCTCTTGGCGGTGAGTTAGCAATGAAATATCTTGCCCAAGAAGAAATTAATGTTGCTAATATATATAATCTGCATAATATTTATAAAATTCGTGAGGAGTTTGATATTGCAGATATAATGCTTCCGAACATTCATCTTGATGTAAGGATGGTTTATGATGAAAACTTCATTTTTATACCGAAATCACATTTTGAATATAATTTGACTCCTGATATTTATCTTGTATTTCTTATGCTGGATGGGGAATCCTGCGTTAAATTTTTAGGATTCTTTGAACCTAAAATAATAAATAAAAATAATCATAACGATAAATATTATTTCATTGAAAAAGAAAAGTTATCACATCCATCAGATTTAAAGTCCTATATAAAAAATTTCAATGGGAACACTACAGAGGCAATTTCTGAAGAAGAACTTGAAAACGGGCAAAATCTTGCAATGTCACTTATAGATCATGACATCACGGATGAGAATAAACTTAATCTTTTTAAAACACTTGTAAAAAGTTCTGCCTTACGTGAAGCCCTTATTGAATTTGATAATTTTGAATGGATTTCTTATCACGTTGCAACAACTGAAGAGCTAACTTCCATACCTGAAGTGGCAAGTCTGGCTCAAAATACTATCCAACCTCTTAAAGACGAGTTTGATGTATTTGAGCAGCCCGATGAATTTAGTGAGCCCGGCGGCGAAGCATCCGGTGAGTCTGAAGAAGGATTTAACGAACCTGATGAAGAACTTAACAAGTCCGAAGAAGAACTTGGCGAACCCGAAGAAGAACTTGGCGGGTTTGGGTCTGACAATTTAGTAGAAGAAACACCTTTAGGACTGGATTTAGATGATAATCTAATAAACAATTCTACAGATGAACAGCTAAATAGTTTCTCTGAAGATTTAACTCTTGACTTTTCAGACCAGACTGAAACTCTACAGAATCTTTCGGGCAGTATAGATGTGGGAAATGACTCTATAGAAGAACTTCCTGATACAAATAATGATACAATTGAAGATTTAACGATAGAAGAACCTATTAATATATCATCGGATAATTTGACAGAAGATTTAACAGATGATTTTTCCGGTTTAAACATTGAACCGGTTGACGATATGAACATTTCGTTTAATGAAGACAGCCTTGAAGGTTTAAATAACGAAAACACATTAGAAGATACATTATTATCTGAAGCAGATTTTGCTGAACCAACAGACAATGTTCCGGAAGAACTTAACTTTAATGAAGAATTACCTGAGCTATCCGGCGGTATTGAAGCATTAGACGAAAATATTAATTCTGATGAGCTGAACGAATCACAAACTGGCACCCCTGAAATCAATGCCGATGAAACCATAGATGCCGACAATTTAATAAATTTATCTTTTGATACAGACACAACTTCTGAAGATTTTTCAAATTTAGATATTTATGAAACTTCTCCGGAAGATTTAACAAACTTTGAGGTGCTCGGGGAAAGAGATGATATTAAACATGTTCCGGAAACACCTTTTGTTGATGAAGAAAGAACATTGATAGAAAATATAGCCCCGGTTGAAGAACCTGTTTATACGGAAGATGATTCGACACTTAATGAACCAACTGATCTTAATAACATTGAGATAATCGAAGAAATTACACCTTCAGAAGACTTAGCTGAAGAATCCGCCAGTACTATACCTTTTGACTCATTTGATACAATACAGCAGGACACAATGTCAGAAGAAAATATTAATCAAACTCCTGAGCAGCCTATAAATCCTGAAGAACTTTTTTCTAATGTTTCTGATATAGAAACAAATATTGAGGACATAAACCCGGAAGATTTTCTGGAAGCTCTGGCACAAGAAACAGCGCAAGAGAATGAAACAACCGCAAAACAACCAGTGGACAATACCCCGGTTTCTTACGAAAATTCCACTGTAATTAATAACCAAAATTATTCACCCGGTGAATTCAATATTGATATAAACCAACTTGACAATAACATCAGCAATAGCAATGATAATATCGAAAAGCTGGAAGTACTTTATAATAAGAATAATAACTTCCAGAACAATGAGGACAACCTGCAGTTCAAAACAGCATTACCGGAAAAAGGTAAAAAAGCAATCGCAGTTACAGGGGTTGTAGTTGCAGCGTTAGCTACTCTGTTAATATATTCTTCTATCAGCAAACCTGGTAACCAAATTGCTGAAAAAAATAATGTAAGTGTACTTGAAAAGAATTTGCCGACACTTGATGAACAGGAAATACCTGAGGAAAATACCGTTTTACCAGCTAAGCCGAGTACCAATATTGAAGATACTGCAAAAAATGCAGCCCAAAATATTAATAAACCGGATACACCTGCTATAAACGCTCCATACCTTGATGTTAGTAAAATTAGCTGGTCAGTTCCCGATTATGTTTCATATAATGATACGTTCAGAAATTATCTGCAAACAGCAGGTAAAAGCCTGAAACTTTCTCTGTCAAGTGATTTGCTGCTTGCAACAGAATATGCTTATTCAAATCAAATTCAGGTAAATATCGTATTATCCAGAGAAGGTACAATACAAAATTCTAATATAATCCAATCAAGCGGTTCCAGCCAAATTGATGAAATTGTGTTACGAACTGTAAATGATACTTTAAAAGTAGTTAAAGCCCCTGCTGGCGTGATTGTTGGGGATAATATACAGTTGACACTTAAAATATATCTATAGATATGATATAATACTTGTGAAGGAAACTTTACAGTGGATTTGGCACAAGATAAATTAGAACTTATAGAAAAAATAATAAGAAGTGACAGAAAATTTTCGAATAATGAAGATTTATTTGACGATTTTTTTAACGAAACCTGCAAACGCTCATTAGGGATTGTAAATATTGTCACCTCTGATATTGCACTTGAAGCTTATTTAAAAAAAGTAGCCACAACTTCAATACTAAATGTACTGAAGGATTTAGGCAGATTACGGCGTACAAAAACAGGCTATACTCCATCAAATGAGGTTACTTTTGATACAGAAATATCCAACCAGTATGCGGAAGTAGAAGTTTCATACCTTAACTTTGATATAGTGATTTCACCAGAAGAAATAGCCGTACAAAAAGATACTATAAAACAAGTTGCAAATTTGATATGTAAGATTGATGAAGAAGATCCGGGCAAACAGTATTTACAAATTTATAAATTGCGTTATGATAATGGAATGACACAGAAAGAAATTTCTGAAGAATTAGGTTTATCCCAATCAGAAATTTCAAAACGATTATTTAAGCTTATGAAAAAAGTTAAAGAATCGTTCAATTAACGCCAGGTAGTACTTTATGAGATGTCTAGTATGCAAAAAAACAATTCCGGAAAATACGCTTAAATGTCCGTATTGCAAGACCAGAACAGGCTTATTATGTAAAAATTGCAATACTGTAAATTTGATTTTTGACTTAAAATGCAAAAAATGCGGAAAAGAAATCTTAAAAATCTGTCCTCATTGCAATAGTGTAAACTTTCCAATAGCAGCAAAATGCCGGAAATGCGGTATGCCTTTTGAAGCTGACGGAGAGCCTGCAAAAATTGATACACTTGAATACATGCCTAACTTAATCTCTCAGAAAAATGCCGTTACCGTATTAACCCAGGGACTCCTATCCGATGATAAAAAGATATTTTCTCTGAGCGGGGAAAAAGGTATAGGGAAAAGTTATGTTTTAAAAGAAAGTATTAAAAAGCTTCAAAACCACAAATTTATCTGGATGTTCGGCAAATGTACCCCTTTAACACAGCTTACCCCCGGCGGAATGCTTCAGGATATGATTTTAAATTTATACAATTTGCCTAATTTTTGTATCAACACACCTAACTTCAAAAAAGATGCCCTGAAATTTTTTCAAAATGAATTTCCGGAAATGACAGGTTTGGAAGTTAATAAATTTATAAATTTTTTATATTCATCTCGTTATGGCAATTTTGAAGATTTGCTTATTAATAAAAAGAAAACATTTAATATATTATATAAAGTTTTTGACAAAATATCACAGATTAGTCAATTTATACTCGTAGCAGACAACTTTGATTTTATTGACGGCTTTTCATTTGAGTTTCTAAACAACTTACTCAAACGCGAAAACATTTTAAATTCAATGCGTCTCGTTATGATGTACAGTGATGCAAAACCTGCAAAAGGATATTTTTATCTTACGGAAGATGATAACATATATCTTGATATAGGGATAGCACCTTTAAACAATACTGAAATGGACGAGTTTTGTAAGGCTTATGAAGAAGCATTTTCTTATACCAATGAATTTGAACGGCATGAAATTATTGCAAAAAGCAAAGGTCTGCCGGCATTTTTGGAGCAGGCTTTGAGTTATTGTTTTGACTGCCAGATAGGAGATAAACCTTTCCGTCTGCCTGATAAATTCACACAAATTATTCATGAACGTTTAAAAAACTTAAAAGAGGTAAACCCCGTTGCATACAAGACACTTGTAGGGGCATCTATTTTAGGTGACAAAATAAATCTGGCTCTTTTAAAAACAATATTTGAATTTGATGAAAAGGAATTTAACGGTGTTATTGATTACTTAAGGGAGATGCATTTTATTGAACCGGTTAATGAAATTTTCTATGAATTTAAAAATCTTTTATTATGGGAATCTATTCTGACAAGTTCCAAATCTGATCAAGACTTCATATATATTAACACAAAAATTGCAAACTCACTTCAGCCTCTTATACTGAATTCCAACGCAATCTTAGGGATAATTGCACAAAACCTCAAACAGACACCGCTTGCTCTTGAGATATGGACAAAAAACACCCGGCTTGCTGCATATATAGGGGACACCAACCTTTACGTAATTTCGCAAAAACAGTGTCTTGCGTTGATAAACGAGCTCGATGAAAGTGAAACAATTAAGACCAGATACAATATTTCCGAGCGATTGGGGAAAATCTTATCGGATTACAATCCTAAAGAAGCCCTGGAGTTTCTGCCTGATGCTATAGCAAATGCAAAAGCAGTTGGAAACAGCCCAAAAGAAATTGAGCTTCTGGGATATCTTTCATACTGCTGTTTAAGAACAGGAAATTATTACGGAAATGTCGAATGCGTTGATAATGTGCTTACGAAAGTTTCACCTGAGAATAAACTTGAAATTGCGCTTTTAAAAGCTTCCAAGATTGAGGCATTGCTGAATATCGGAAACTGCGGTGAAGTAATTAATACAATAGATAACGATATTATGCCGGTTCTGGATGAATTTTTGGCCAAATCTCCAAAATCAAAAATCCCATATGAGTTTGTCTATGAAACATGGCTAAAAACATATTTATTACTGGCAAATGCCCTTGTATTACAAGGTAACGACCGTTCGTTTGAAGTTTTAACAATCATATTTGATATTATAGATAGAAATCGTATTGAGGATAATTTATTTATTTGCAAGAGCAAATTAACGTTAGCTTTTGCAAACACAATGAAAGGCGACCTTTACACCTCAGAAACAATACTTGAAGATGTTTTAAAAATATACAAAACAACTTCAATGGATAATGAAACCATACTGCGTTGGAACTTAATTGAGATATTAAACAATTTCTTCCGAGAAAATTATAATGGCTTGCAGGAAGATTTATTTCAGGTTGTAACATTTGCAAACAACTGCGGTGATAATTTCACTAAAAACATACTAAAAACATTACTTGGAAAAATTTTCAAAGACAATGAACAATCAAAGCAGGCACTTGATATATACAATGACCAAATAAGTTATTTTGCAAAAGAAAAAATGGCTCTTGGAGCGCTTTTAACATGGTATTTGATTGCGGAAGCAACACTTGATGTTGAAGGGCCTCATGCTACGATGGAAATAGCATCACAGGCACTTGATGTTGCTCAAAACCCAAAAATTAACAACTATTTCTTTATTATCCTGTTAAAAATGCTTATAGTAAAGGCTTGCATTGTCATATCAGATTATGAAACTGCCAAAATCCAGATTGAGAATGCAATTATTCTCGCAAATAAATTTAATATGAAAGATATTCTGTCACGGCTCTATTTGCTTTATGGTAAATATTTCCAGGAAATCGGACTTTTGAAAACCGACAAGCAGCCCGAATATCTTAAGGGTGCCGGCAAAATGTATGAAAAAGCTACCGAACTTGTTAAGCAGACAAAAAACAACTGTGTGCA
>CAYYAG010000014.1:33659-39105 GCA_964470005.1 uncultured Muribaculaceae bacterium | reverse complement strand
CTTGAAAAGCGTCTTGAAAAATTGGAAAAGCTTTTTTAACATCCCCCCAGGATGTGAAGGCCATACAAAATTCTTTGTATGGCCCTTTTTTTATTCTATTTCGTCTCAATAAAGTTAGTATTTGGAATATATTCGGATTTTTGTCCGTTTATTTCAATATTATTTATTATATTGGCTCGCTTTTTACGGAAAAGCATATCAACAAATGCCTCCAGGCGCGTTATGAATCCTGCTTCACCGGTATGCTCATCAATAGTAAGGTTTAAAAGCGGTTTGTTGAAACGTTTTGCACGCCGCGTAATCCTTTCAACCATTAATGAATCAGGCCCGCATCCGAATGCCGTCAATGTTATAATGCCGTCAACCTTATTGTCTTTTAGATAATGACCGGCACTTCCTGTCATATCATATTCATTCGCCCAGTATTGTTCATTGCCGAGTGAAGTTATGCCGTCATCAAGCTGCTCATTTGATAATTGAAGTGATGTGTAAACTTTTACGTCCATTGCTTCAAGTTTATCAAATATTTTCATACATGTTCTGTCGTCATATATATTATAACCATGCGATACGAGCGCAATTGATATAGGGTATTCTTTTGTCTGGTTCTCTATGAAAACTTTACCCTGAAGTGCATAGTTTAACGCTTTTTTATAACTCATGCCGGACTTTGACATTATATGAAAATTATTGTAACAACGCCAGCCGGCTTTGGATGCTTTTTTGATAATCTTTTCATCCGTTATACCGAATGGTGCTGCCATTTCCGCTAAAAATTCATAAAGCCCATGACCCTTTTCTGACTTGTCAAGCGTAGCCTCCACCATTGTAAAATCACGCTTAACAACATTCCTCACCAAATCGGGCAGCCCGCGGATTTTTGAACAGTTGTATATCTTCGGCGCAATCGATTGAATCGACGGAACAAAAATTTTATCTACACCTTTGTCCAGAAGATTTAGTATATGCCCGATGTATACCTTGATTGGCAGGCAGGTCTCAGTTACTACCAGCGCTGATCCGCTTGACATGGTCTGTTTTGTTGTTACGTCTGACAAAACTATTTTTATACCCAAATCTGTGAAAAATCCGTAATAAAAAGGGTAATTGTTATAAAATGACATCGCTCTGGGTATTCCAACTACTTTCTCATTTTCCATTTTTCATATCCCATTTATAATTTCTACTACTTGTATAATACTACAACTTGAAAATATTTGCCAACTAATAATATAAAATTTAACAATTTTGTTGTATTATTTTGTTATGCCACACTTCTTTATTCCCTCAAATACTGTAGCAAACGGTCATATTATTATTTCGGATAAGGAGAATTACAATCATATTGCTAAATCTCTGAGAATTCGTAAAGGTGAAAAACTGCTTCTAATTGACGAAAATAAAATTCAATACGAAACTGTTGTTGCAGATGTTACATCAAATGAGGTTATCGTAAAAATTGAAAATAGTTATATCTCTTTTAGAAGCTTGGATTTTGGACTATATCTGGCACAAAGTCCTCTCAGAAGTGAGGCGCAATCCTTTGTTGTTGAAAAAGCTACAGAGCTTGGTGTCAAGGGAATTTATCCTGTCAGGACTGATAATTGCGCTTTGTCTGACGAGGTTATTAAAAAGAAAATAACTAAGTGGCAGAAAATTATGTATCAGGCTGCAAAGCAATGTGAACGCGCTGATGTGCCTGTATGTTTTGACTTGGATACTCTGGAAAATTTGATTGATAAATTTGATAGAGTTATTGTTTTCTGTGAGAGAATTGCTACAAAAACTCTCTCGGATATTAAACCTGTTAAAAAAGATGAAAACTTGCTTGTAATTGTCGGCCCCGAAGGCGGTTTTTCTGAAAGAGAATTTAAGCTTTTCGAGGATAAGGGGTTGGATATGCTTACCCTCGGAAACCTTATCCTAAAAGCTGAAACGGCAGTCACTGTTGCGTTGGGAAATATAATTTATGAGTTTAGTAGAAAAAGTTAAAAATGATACAATTTTGAATATTATATCTGAAGAATTCCCTCAGGAAATCTATCTCGTTGGTGGTGCGGTTCGCGATTTTGCAATGGGAAATGAAACCTGCGACCGAGATTTGCTCGTATGCAATTGTAATGCACGTGAGTTTTCTTTGAAACTGGCACAGCGCTTCAATGCAACCTTTGTTCCGCTTGATGAGGTTAATAAAATATATAGGGTGGTTTTTAAAGATAAAATTAATTATATCGATATTACAAATCCTACGGGTAGTTCCCTGAATACTGATATATACCGCCGCGATTTAACCATAAATGCTGTTGCGATTAACCTTAAATCGGGCGAGATTGTTGATCCTACTGGCGGACTTGATGATATAAAAAATAAAATAATTAACTTTATATCTGAACAAAATTTTATTGATGATCCTTTAAGGCTTCTTAGAGTATTTAGATTTCAGGCTGTTTTGGGGTTTGATCTTGTACCAGAATTACCCAATATTGTTAAAAAGCATAAAGGTCTTATCCATAAATCGGCAGGCGAGCGCGTTCTATGTGAAATAATGAAACTTTTTGGCGGTGAGTTTGCTCATCAGGCACTTCTAACTATGAATGAAACAGGACTTTTGGATGAGATTTTTCCGGTAATCGCGGATGTCAAAAAAGTCCCCCAAAATTCACATCACCATCTCGATTTGTTTCATCATTCCGTTGAAACCGTAAGACAAATTAACCTTATCTTCCAAAATGCGCCTATTGATATAAAAGAACACCTTTTAAGAATTGATTTCGGCGGGGCACCTAGAATTGCCCATTTAAAACTCGCCGGTTTTTTGCACGATATCGGTAAATTTTCAACCTGGACTATTGAAAATGGACGCCACAGATTTATTAAACACGATGATGTGGGCTCAAAAATGGCACTGAAAATCTTGAAAGATATGAATTTTTCTAACAAGCAGATTGACTATATTACTTTGATGATAAAAAATCATATTTACCCATCGCATGTGATGTGCAGTCCGGATGTTTCTGAAAAGACCTTGATGCGTTATGTGCGTAGAATGGAACTGAATTCAATTGATAATATTGTTCTTGCGATGGCTGACAGGTTGTCTGCACGTGGACCTGAAATTACTGATGAAATAGTGGAAAATAATATTTCATCCTTAAAAAAACTTGCAGAATTTTATATGGATGTACGTGACAAGCTTAAACCCCTGCCTAAATTGCTTAACGGGAACCAGGTAATGTCAATACTTGGCTTAAAACCTTCCCCTGTGCTTGGCGAAATTATGGATGCACTCCACGATGCACAGCTTGATGGCTCTGTTATATCCGAAGCGGATGCAATTGCCTTTGTCAAAGAATTCTATAAAACATTGGCTTAATATTTAAAAAATTTACAAAAATTTACATTATTTTTTAGGCTAAAAAATTGTATTTTTTACGCTTTTTATTTCTTTTTTAACAAAAATTATGCAAATTTTTTAAAAAATTATTCTAAAATGCTTTATTTTTATAAAAATATTTAAAATGACATCTTTACATAAACTTAACAAAAATGCTTTAAAAGGCAATTTTAAAAACTGGTGGCTTTTAATTTAAGTATGCTGTTGTTATAATAGCTTTATAAAGATCCAGACAAGTTTATGATTAGTAAGATTAGTAGTGTAGACAATAGAAAAAATACCCCGTATCGGGATGCAAAAAATCATCAGCCGGCATTCAAAGGAATTGGTGATGCGATTTTGCGTGGTGTTCAACTGTGTGAAAAAGCGCCTATGTTGAATGTTTCAGTGTTGGATTTGTCAACGGCCATTATTCCCCGTACAATTATAGAGACTAAAGAATCTAATGTTTATGCCGGGATGGAGGCATTTAGACGTGAATCCTCAGGGTTAGTTGTGAACTGTTTGCTGCCCAGTTTTATTGTGATGGGTATGGCAGCACTTTTGCAAAAAAATGGCATGTTTAAAGGTCTTAGCGGTATGTCTAATGTTTGGGCAAACGAAGAATCTTTAAAGATTATTCAGACATATTTGCAAAATGCCCAGGGAAAGGGGTCTATAAAACTTGAAAATGCTTTAACAGCTTTTATAAATGATTTGACCGGCGTGGATGGAAACAGTAGAAAATCATTTAAGGATTTTGATTTAAAATCCGGTATCAAGTCTGCAGCCAAATCTTCTCGACTTAAAAACGGAAAAAAATTACTTGAAAAAGGATATCTTGATATAGCTGATAAAACTCATATGACAGAACACCTTGAGTTAAACGGTAAAGTATTGTCCAAGAACCTTAAAGGTTTTATGGAGGACTTTGTAAATGTTCATAAGGCTGTCGAAAAAAATGGTGTAAAAACAGCTGAAGATTTTTCAAAATTCATAAACAAATCAATTAAACTTGTTAACTGGAAGAGCTTTGCAGGTCTGGGTGTTATTTTGCCGCTGGCAATTTCAATGCAGCCATTGAACAGGTGGCTTACCGCACGACATTCAGGTGTAAAAGGTGCTCCGATTTATAAAGACTTTGCACAGAATGACTATAACCATGTTCTAAATCCCAAAGAAAAGGCAGCGCTTTTTAAACAAAAAATCGTATCTGTCGGTTCTATGGTTGGCGTTATGTTAATGTCAATGGGATTCAAATTTCCGAGTAAGCAAATGCTTCAGTTTAAGGGAATATTCCCTACAATGGATCAGGCACGGTTTATTTCAACAGCAACATTTGCAAGCCGTATGATGGCTTCTGAAGATAAAAATGAGCTTAGAGAGGCGACTATTAGGGACATCGCAACATTTTCAAGCCTGTATTTTCTGGGAGATTATGCTGCAAAAGGTGTTGCTACATTAATTGAAAAAGTCAAACCGGATGTGAAACTGCTTAACAGATTAAAAGATACCCCTAAAGATGCAAATGCTATGAAGAAATTCTGGCATTGGGTTAAAGACGTCAGCCTCAAATCTTCTGACGAAGTGGTTGGCAAAACAGCTAAAAACTATAGGTCGGTTTGCCAGCTGGGTAACCTTGCCTTCTCACTACTAGCCTTAGGTATATTTATCCCGCTTTATACCCGAACGCAAACTAACAAAAAGCGAGAAACGGAACTGAGGAAACTGGCGGAGTCGATTAATTCGACAGATGGTTTCTTGAAAAATCAAATTAAGGACAGTTCACCTACATTTAAATCTTTTTTTAGTTTACAATAGGAATACATTATGAAAGTACAACAAATTAATCAGCAGAATAATTTAAAAAGAAATACCCCGGGATTTACAGGTATTGCAGATACAGGTATGCAATTACTAAGATTTTTGGATACTAACCAGGCATGGGGCGCAACAGCAGTAGATTTTTCTTGTATGGTTGCTCCAAGAACTATAACCGATTTTACACGTGGCCCTCAGGCAGGTGTTGAAACTTTCCGCCGTGAGGCAAGCGGTACAATTAACCATGCGGCT
>CAYYAG010000014.1:0-33559 GCA_964470005.1 uncultured Muribaculaceae bacterium | reverse complement strand
GGCAGGTGTTGAAACTTTCCGCCGTGAGGCAAGCGGTACAATTAACCATGCGGCTATCGGGCTTGTTTACGGCCCTGTTGCAGGTATGCTTCTGGCTGCAGCCGTGAATGGTAAATATGGTATTAATGCGCATAAAATTTATGCGGATTCTGATGCTGTAGATATCTTGAGCAAATTCAGATATGATGTTCTGAAATCAGATAGTACGGATAATGTTATGGATTATTCAAAGCGTGTTGCTTCTAGTATTTATACTAAAGATGGTAAGAAACTCATGTCATCAGGGGCAAGGGAAGAATTTGCTAAAATTTTGTCAAAAGAAATTAAAAACCCTGCTAAAGAAAATAAATCATTGCTTAAGAATATTGTACTTTCTGACCTTGGTGAAGAAGCAAGCATATTGTTAAAATCAGGTAAAAAGGAAGTTAAAACATCTTTGAATGACATTGTCGAGAATGTAACTTCTATGTCTAAAGCCCTTTTTAAAGATAAAGTCGTTGACTCGTTTAAACATGCTGCAAAATTTGAAGATGTAAATTTCGTCAAAGCAATGAAAAATTTTGGTATGCGCAGGTCATTGCTTGGGCTTGGTATTGCATCTGCAATTGGCTGTTCAATTCAGCCTTTTAATATCTATTTAACTAAAAAGAAAACAGGAAGTGACGGATTTGTTGGTGTTGAGGGTCGTGAAAAAGATACTTCAGCAGGTTTTAAATTGTTGAAAACCGGTACTGCTGCGGCTTTTGGTACTATGGTTTACGGATTGATTACTAAATTTAATCCTAAAAACTTTATGCCAAATATTCAGTACAAAGGAATCACCCCTACATTAAATCAGTTTAAACTTGTTTATGGTTTAACTATTATGTCAAGGTTTATGGTTGCCCGTGACAAAGATGAATTACGTGAGGCTACTGTAAAGGATACTTTGGGCTATTTGAGCTGGTTGGTATTCGGTAACTTTGTCTCAAAAGGTACATTAAAGGCTCTTGATAAAAATCTCGTTGGAAAAACACGGGATGAGGTTTTATATGGTGCTTTGAAAAAGTCCGGTATTTCAACTGTTAAAGATGGTAAAGCATTACCGTTTAAGGATCTTTTGAAATTGCTGCCAAAAACTGATAAAGCAACAAGAAAGAGTCTGCGTTATTTAAATATTGCACAGCTTGCAGGTTATGCATTCTCCGGCATTGTTCTCGGTGTTGGTATTCCTAAATTGAATATTTATATGACAAATAAAAGTGAACAAAAACGCGCAATGCAAAGAACAATGAATCCGCAAAATATTATGTTAAAGCCTGAAAACATTGCATTTTTAAGCAACCAGATGAATTTTACTTCAAATAAAATTCTAAATAACAATTAATGCGTGTTCCGGTTATCCTTGTGCATTTGCACCGGATACAACTTCGATAATTTCCTGCGTAATTGCAAATTGTCTTGTTTTATTATATTGAATAGATAAGTCATTAAGCATTTTTTCAGCATTTGAGGTTGCTGCAGACATTGCCGTCATTCTAGATGCAAGTTCTGATGCTTGAGCTTCCAATAATGCCTGATAAATAATATTTGTAATATATAGCGGTACAATTTTTTGAAGAATACTTGTTTTGTCTGGTTCAAATTCCATCAACGGGTCAATATGATGGATTTCTTTAGATTCAGGTTTTTGTACAGGCAGTACTACCCAATTTTCAGTATAATAGCTCATCATATTTTTGAACCTTGTTGTCACAATTTCTATCTGATCAATTTTCTCATCAACAAAATACTGTGCAATGTCTTCCGTAATAATATTGGCGCCTTCAGGTGTCGGCTCATTTGCAACACTGAGATATTCACCGACTATCTCACAGTCCATGTTTTTGCATTTTTTCTTCAATACAGAAAGACCCTTTTGCCCTACTATAAAAAGTTTACTTTTAATACCCTGAGCGGCATAATCCTCAATGAGTTTTACTGTTTTTCTAATTACATTAGCATTATATGCACCAGCAAGTCCTTTATTGGAAGTTAAGACAAGTATCCCTACCACGTGTATTGGTCTGGATTTTAAAAGACAAGGGTAGTTATAAATTGCCTGTTTTGTATTTATATTACAGTCAGTTATATTACCGACAGAATTCAAGAGTTTTGAAAACATCACATTGAGTTCTGCGGTGAATGGTCTTGATGCTTTAACGGCATTTTCTGCGCGTTTTACCTTAGCGGCTGCAACCATTTTCATAGCACGGGTTATCTTTTTTGTGCTTTCAACACTCTGTATTCTGTTTTTTATGTCTTTTAAATTAGCCATTTTACTACCTTTTAAAATGTTTTCTTGAAGTTTTCAAGAGCTTTTCTAAGCTCATCTTTGTTTTCATCAGAAAGTGCGCTTCCGCCATTCAGGTTGTCAGCAAGAGTTTTCAAGTTTGCATTTAGATGAATAAACCATTCCTTTTTAAATCTGCTGATATCACTTGTTTTAACATCATCCAAAAGTCCTTCGTTTGCTGCAAACAAAATACTTACCTGCTCAGCTACACTTAGCGGATTATATTGAGGCTGTTTCAAAACTTCTGTCAATTTTTCACCTCTAAGAAGTTGATTCTTAGTTGCCTGATCCAAATCAGAAGCGAATTGAGCAAATGCTTCAAGCTCTCTAAATTGCGCCAAATCAAGTCTTAATTGACCGGCAACCTGTTTGATTGCTTTTGTTTGAGCGGCACCGCCGACACGTGATACCGAAATACCGGCATTAATAGCCGGTCTGACACCTGCATTGAATAAACCTGATTCAAGGAAGATTTGACCGTCGGTAATAGAAATTACGTTTGTCGGGATATAAGCGGATACGTCGCCTGCCTGTGTTTCAATGATTGGCAATGCAGTAATGCTTCCTCCACCAAGTTCGTCATTTAATTTAACTGCACGTTCAAGCAGTCTTGAGTGGAGGTAGAATACATCACCAGGATAAGCTTCACGTCCAGGTGGTCTTTTTAGAAGTAAGCTCATTGCACGATATGCCTGAGCGTGTTTTGAAAGGTCATCATAGACTATCAAAACGGATTTACCCTGTTCCATAAATTCTTCTGCAATTGCAACACCTGCAAAAGGTGCGATGTACTGTAATGGTGCTGATTCATCAGCGGTTGCCGATACGATAATTGAGTAGCCCATTGCACCATGGTCATCTAAAGTTTTGGCAAGTTGTGCTACTGTTGAAGCTTTTTGTCCTATTGCAACGTAAATACAAATAACGTCAGTATCTTTTTGGTTAATAATTGTATCAATCGCAATAGCTGTTTTGCCGGTTTGTCTGTCACCGATAATGAGTTCACGTTGACCTCTGCCGATAGGAGTTAAGCCGTCAATTGCTGTCAAACCTGTTTGTAGAGGCTGATGAACGGATCGTCTTGCGACAATACCTGGTGCAACTCTTTCGATTGGGCGAGTTTTAGTATATTCTATTTCGCCTTTGCCGTCGATAGGTTTTCCGGTAGGATCAATAATCCTTCCAATCAAGTTATCACCTACAGGTACTGATGCGATTCGTCCGGTTGTCTTTACGGTCATACCTTCTTTAATATGGGTATAATCCCCTAAAATTACAACACCAACGTTATCTTCATCAAGGTTCATTGTAATTCCTAAAGTGTCACTGCCGTCTTCAAACTTGACAAGTTCACTGGACATTACATTTCTTAATCCGTAAATGCGGGCTATACCATCACCAACTTCCAAAACGCTACCGGTGTTGGATACTTCTGTTTGTATTTCATAATTTTCAATCCGGTTCTTAATAATAGAACTGATTTCATCAGGTTGTATTAGTGTCATAAGTTCCCCTTTATAATATTTTTACTTAAATTCTCAAGTTTATTTTTTATGCTTGTGTCAATAACATTATCATCAATATGGATTACCAACCCGCCTATAATTGAGGTATCAGTACTCCATTCAGCATAAATCGTTTTATGCAGTTTTTCCTGTAGTTTGTTTATAATTTTTTGTTTATAGCTATCGGATAGCTCCACTGCTGAAATTATAGAAATTCTTTTAATATTATTAATGTCATCCAGCGCAAATTTAAATGATTCAATTATAGCTGCAAGCTCATCAAAGCGGTTTTTTTCAGCCAGGAGTTTTAAAAAATTCAAGATATGCGGGTTAATTTGTCTATTGAAAACTTCTGTTATAATTTCCAGTTTCTGTTCGGTAGGAACGACTGGAGTAACTAGTACGTTTATCAAGTCATCAGAACTGTTAATTATGAACGCAACTGTATCAAGATCTTTTAAGATGGCATCATATGTCATTAATCCATCGTGACATATTGCTATTAATGCGTCTGCATATGTTTTTGCCGTTTGTGATATTTTCATAATTGTACCCTGTCAAGTTCTTTGATGCTATCATCAATAAATTTTTCGTGTAAGCTTTTATTTTCGCTAAGCTTATTAATAATATTTTGTTTTGCAAGTTCAATTGAGCTATTTACCGTTTCTTGAGTCAATTTTGACGACAAATTCTTTTCTTCGGCCGTGATTACTCTTAGAATATTGGATTTAATATTTTCGATTTGTATTTCGGTATTTTTCATGATACCTTCAGAAAGATTACGTGCATTGTTTTCAGCACTTCTTAACTGTTCAGTAACCTCGTTGTCTGTATTTGCCGCTGTTTTTTTTGCTGTTTCAAGCTCAATTTCAGCGTTTTCTTTTTCTTTTTTTGCATTTTCAATAGCTTGGGCGACGTCATTTTTAATTTTTTCAATGACAGCCGGCAAATCTATTTTTACAAAGATAACTGCAAAAATTATTACCAGAATTGCAAAGTTGAAGGTATTCGATTGTACTATCAGGTTCCAAAAATCAGTCATATTTTATCCTAATATTTTTGATGTAATTACATCAGCAAGCTCATTTACCGTATTCCCAAGCCTTGATTTAACATCATCATTTTGCGTCTGGAGATTCATCTTTTGGGCGTTAATTTCATTTGTTGAATCATTTTTTGCCTGTTGAAGAATTTCTTTGGAAGTTGAGTTTGCATTTTCCAAGCCTGAGGAAATGATTTTTTTACTATCCTCAAGTGCTTTTGTTAATTTGTTTTCGCGTTCGGTTAATATTCCTGAAGCAATTTCTCTTGAGGTTCTCGCGTCATTTAAAGTATCAACAACAAGTTTTTCACGCTTTTCAATAATATTTGATAAAGGTGCGTAAAATATCTTGTTCATAAGAAATACGAACACAAGAAAACTTATTGCTGATACTAAAAATGTTGCGTTAAATTCCATATTATCCTCTACATTAATCCAACTAATTTAGCGGCAATAACGAATGCGTACAAGGCGCAAGCTTCAGATAATGCTGCACCGAGAAGAAAGAAACCGAATGCTTTACCGGCAACTTCCGGCTGTCTTGAAACTGCATCCATCAAACCTTTTGTTGCAAAACCGATACCGAGTCCGGCACCGATTGCACCCACACCTATTGCAATACCGCCGCCTAATTGTGCCAAGTCAGAAATTGTTTTTAATTCTTCCATTTTTATCTCCTTATTAATTAATGTTCATCGCCTGTCGCAGATGATACATATGCTATTGTCAACATCATAAAAACCGTTGCCTGAATAAATGCAACAAGAATTTCAAATAACATAATAGGTAGCGGAAGTAAATATGCAAATATTCCCAATGCTACCGTTACTAGTATTTCTCCTGCAAATACGTTTGCAAAAAGTCGGATTGCAAGGCTTAATGGTCTTGTAATCATTTCCAATAATTCTACAAGTACCATAATTATCCCTGTAATGCTGAATTCGTGCAGGAAAAACTTAAATCCTTTTTTCTTTAAACCCATTCCCACATAATATATTAATACTATGATAGCCATTGCTGCAGTTAGGTTTAAATCATTTGTAGGTGAAGCCAGTTCACCGCTTTTGAGATGTATAATCCTTAAAGGTAACTGTCCCATAAGGTTTGCAATCAATATAAATAAAAATAGTGATGCAACAAGCGGTACATGTTTTCTGTTATCATTCGGAATCATTGTATCAAGGACTCCCCAGAAAAATCGCATTATGCTTTCAGATATAGCTTGTAATTTACCGGGTATAATTGACAGGTTTCTTGTTGCAATAAAGGCAAAGATTAGTACAACGGCCATTGCAAACCACATGGTAAATATAGTATCTAAATTGAATGAAAAACCATGTCCGCCAATTACTGTATTATAGACCCAATGTCCGGTTTCACTCATTTCTCTCTCCTTGTGAACTTATTTTAACTCAAGGAAAAAAAAATGGCAAATATTTTTTGTTTATTATAAAATAAACTTGTATATTGCCTTAATTGAGGGAGAAATGGAGCTTATAACCCTTAAAGAAATTGATTCTACAAACAATTACGCCAGAAAAAATTTGGAAATTTTTTCTGACAAAACTGTCATACGTGCGTTCAGGCAAACATCAGGTAAAGGACGCCTGGGCAGGAAATGGATTGATTTAGGGGAGAATAATTTATTTTTTTCAATAATTTTAAAACCGTCAAATGAATTTAAGGATGTTTATTCAAATTTTACCCAGTACGCATCTGTTGTGCTTTCAAATGTATTAGAGTTGTCAGGTCTGACCCCGCAGATAAAATGGCCTAATGATGTTTTAATTAGAGGTAAAAAAATTGCCGGCATTTTATCGGAAACCGTTATGCAAGGAGCGAATTTTAAGGGGCTTGTCCTGGGAGTTGGCATAAATCTTAATGCAGATGCAAAAGATGTAAATACTATTCAGGATAGAGCGGTTACAGCGCTTAATCTTGAGGTTGGCAGGTATGTTGATGCCGAAAAGTTTTTTAAAGATTTTTTGGAAAGATTCTTTGCAAACTATGATGAATTTCTTTCAAAGGGATTTGAATTTATAAGATCTGATTATATAAATAGAGCATGCTTTTTGGATAGGGAAGTCTGTGTTCAGGTTTTAAATGAAAAAAAACGAGGTATTGCAAAATCTGTAAATAGTGCAGGTGAGCTTATCTTAGAGGAGAGAGGAAATGTTGTTACTCTCAATATAGGTGATATTTTATAAAAGTACACGAAAGGATATATCAATATGGCGAAAAAACTTATTAAGGTTATGGACACATCATTTAGAGACGGATTTCAGTCGGTATATGGAGCAAGAGTCTTTGTAGATGATTTTATACCCGCACTGCAATCAGCGGTTGAGGCCGGTATAAGGCATTTTGAAGTTGCAGGTGGTGCAAGATTTCAATCACCTATTTTTTATTGCAATGAAAATGCATTTGAAACTATGGATAAAATTAGGGAAGCTGTAGGACCGGATATTAATCTTCAATCTTTAGCTCGCGGTGTGAATGTTGTCGGATTGGATTCTCAACCAAGAGATATAATAAATCTGCACGCTAAAATGTTTAAAAAACATGGAATTACTACGGTTCGTAACTTTGATGCATTAAATGATGTTAACAATCTTATATATTCTGCACAGTGTATAAAAGAAAACGGTCTAAAACATGAAGTTACAATTACCATGATGGAACTTCCTATTGGTTGCAGCGGGGCACATGATGTTGATTTTTACGAAAAAGTTTTGAGGAATATATTAGATGCAGGACTTCCGTTTGACTCGCTGGCATTTAAAGATGCCTCAGGAACTTCTGCTCCGCGAAAAGTTTATGAAACAATTAAGCGTACAAGAGAAATTCTTGGTGAGGATATTCATATCAGATTTCATTCTCATGAAACTGCCGGTACTGCTTTGGCAGCCTATCTTGCAGCTTTGGATGCAGGTGCTGACGGCATTGACTTGTCCATGAAGCCTGTATCCGGCGGGACTGCACAGCCGGATATTGTATCAATGTGGCATGCCTTAAAGGGTAGTGATTATGACCTGGGTATTGATATAGAAAAAATACTTGAGACTGAAGAAGTCTTTAAAAATTGTATGAAAGACTATTTTCTCCCTCCCGAAGCTTTGGCAGTAAATCCTATGATTATCCAATCGCCTTTACCCGGAGGTGCTTTGACAGCTAACACTCAAATGCTTAGAGATAACGGGCTTATGGATAAATATTCCGAAATTGTTTCTGCTATGAAGGAAGTCGTTGAAAAGGGCGGTTTCGGAACTTCTGTTACTCCTGTTTCTCAATTTTATTTCCAGCAGGCATTTAATAATGTTATGTTTGGTAAATGGAAGAAAATAGCAGAAGGATATGGTAAAATGGTTCTCGGATATTTTGGAAAAACTCCGTGTGAACCAGATAGTGATGTTATAAAACTCGCCTCAGAACAGCTGAAATTACAGCCTACAACTGAATGCGTTGTTGATATTAATGATAAAGATCCTGAAAAAGGTATAGAGGCCGCACGTAAAATGCTTAAAGATGCAGGACTTGAGGAAACTGAAGAAAATATATTCATTGCAGCTGCATGCAAAGAAAAGGGAATTTTATTCCTTCAAGGCAAGGGCACAATTGGTGTTAGAAAATGTGAACAGTCACCCGAAAAACAAGAAAATTCTTCTAATGCCTATACTATCACTATAAACGGTAAAAAGTATGCAGTAGCACTGGAGGGAGAGAAAGCTACCGTAAACGGTAAACTGTACGACTTTTCCGTCAAGGCTGGTATTGAAGCAAAACAGGCTGTTGGCGGAGAGGGCACCCCTGTTAAAGCAGCACTGCCTGGAACTGTTTTGAAGGTTCTGGTTGAGGAAGGTGATAGCCTTGAAGAAGGCGACATTATTGCGGTCGTTGAAGCAATGAAAATGGAAACGGAAATAAAATCCCCGGTTGGTGGTGTTGTTCAATCCGTTGAAATTGAGGTTGGTAATCATGTTCAAACAGGACAAATTTTGGTAACTGTGGCATAGGTAAATAAGGAAATAATAGAATGAATATAGTAGAAAGTTTATATAAATTATGGGATTCGACCGGTATAGCAAATTTTGTACAGCCTGTTGATCCAAATATAACAAATGGATTTGAACAGTTCTTACATCAATTTGGTTCGCCGATTATGATAGTTGTATGTTTATTTTTATTGTGGCTTGGTATCAAAAAGCAATTTGAGCCGTTGTTGCTTGTACCTATCGCCTTTGGCGGATTACTGTCAAACATACCGATTGCAGACATAGCAGGTCCCCAAGGTTTTTTGGGTATTATTTATGAAGCCGGAATTCATAAAGGTATATTCCCGTTAATCATCTTTATGGGGGTCGGAGCAATGACAGATTTTGGACCGTTGATAGCAAATCCTAAAACGGCACTTCTCGGAGGTGCGGCACAATTTGGTATATTTGGTGCATTATTGTTAGCGCTTTGCGTTTTTGGTTTCACTATGCCGCAGTCTGCAGCTATAGGAATTATTGGCGGTGCTGACGGGCCTACATCTATTTACGTAACATCAAAACTTGCGCCGGAGCTTTTGGGCGCAATTGCTGTTGCTGCTTATTCATATATGGCGCTGGTTCCTGTTATTCAGCCGCCTATTATGAAGCTTTTAACTACAAAAGAAGAACGTAAAATTCAGATGTCTCAGCTTCGCAATGTCACCAAACGTGAAAAAATAGTTTTTCCTATAGTAGTATTAGGACTTTGTATAATATTTTTACCGGATGCGTGTCCTTTAATTGGTGCGTTGACATTCGGAAATTTATGTAAAGAGTGCGGAGTTGTGGAAAGATTATCTGACACTATGCAGAATGCTTTGATAAATATAGTCACGATTTTCTTAGGATTATCAGTCGGATCCAAATTATCTGCGGATCAGTTTTTGACCTTGCAAACTTTATTTATACTTGTGCTTGGAGTAACAGCTTTTTCTCTTGCAACAGCCGGAGGTGTAGTGTTTGCAAAGATTATGAATGCATGGTCTTATTTCATGCATAATGTATTCAAAAAACCGCTGAATCTGGTAAATCCTCTTATCGGTTCTGCCGGTGTATCTGCGGTCCCAATGGCTGCTCGTGTCTCAAATAAAATTGGTCTTGAGGCAAATGATCAGAATTATTTGTTAATGCACGCTATGGGTCCAAATGTGGCCGGTGTTATAGGCTCGGGTGTGGCTGCCGGTATATTACTTGCACTTTGTGGCTAAAATATAAAGTGTTTTATATGAAAAGCTCCGTTATGGAGCTTTTTATATTGTTATATCAATTGTTTCACCCAATTTGGCAATCATCGGCTTGACAAATTCTTGAAGATCAATTTTAGTAGCATTGGGATTTTTGTCTGTAAATTCTAAAATTTCATATGCGGCATCTGCTATATCGGGGTATTTTTCTAAAACTTTATCACCTATGGACTTCATATAGTATCGGTAACCTCTGTTTCCTACACCCTTTAATTTTACCGGCCAAAGTGCATCAATAAGCGGTTTCATATCCGATACGGATTCCCGGGTTATTTGTTTGAAAGTTGCTGCTTCCAGAACTCTTATTGTACTTACTTTTGCACCAAAAGCAGGTTGCGTATTTTGTAGTTTATTAATCTGCATATCTTATAGAATACATATAAAAATATTTTTTGCTAGATGTGATTATTTGTTTGTAATAAAATGTAAATATGAGTGAGTTATACAAAAAATCAGGGGTAAATATTGCGGAGGCTCGTATTCTGTCTGCAAATTTAGGAGTTCTGGGTGATAATTTTCAATCTTTTGCAGGCGAGGTTGTCTGCGGGGGATTAAAAATTTTGAATTGTTGTGACGGCATTGGCACAAAAATTATCCCATTGTATGAAAAAAAGCTTTTTAAAACTATTGCAATTGATTTGGCTGCTGCAAATTTAAATGATTTGGCGACGAAGAATGCAAAAGTGCTGGCGTTTTCTGATTATATAGCTGTTAATAAACTTGATAGTGCTTCCGTAACTCAAATAATAATTGAGTTGCAAAAAGTTTTGGAGCAGTTTAACTGTACGCTGCTTGGAGGTGAAACTTCCGAAATGCCGGCACTTTTAAAAGACGATGCTATAGATATTTGCGGTTTTGCTATTGGTGTCGCGGATGACAATTTTATTTCTCCGGAGATATGCGGGGGTGATATTATAGTAGGCCTATGCTCTAATGGGATTCATGCAAATGGGTTTTCATTAATTAGACAATTATATGCGGAGAATAAGCTTTCTACAGAGGAATTTCTTGAATGTTTAAAGCCTACTTTTATTTATTATCAATGTGTTCGCAAACTATGGGAAAATAAACTTATAAAATCCGCTGCAAATATTACCGGTGGAGGCATTTATGCCAATTTGTCCCGCTGTATTACAGATAATTTGCAGGCAGAATTGGATTTTTCAAGTATTCCGACGCAGAAAATTTATAAAAAATTGTATGAGTTATGCGGGGATGAAATCTATGAAGTTTTTAACTGCGGAGTTGGTTTTTGCCTTATTGCAGATAAAAAAAACAGCGATTTAATTTTTGATGTTTGTAAAGAATATAATCCGTTTATACTTGGAAAGGTTGTTGAGCTATGACAAAAAAAATTGCGGTAATGGGTTCGGGTGAAGGTTCAAACTTTCAGGCAATTGCCGAGTATTTTAAAGATAAAGATGTTAAAATGATATGTTTATCAGATAACCTGAATGCAAAGATTCTTGAGAGGGCGAAAAAACTTGGTATTGAAAATCGATATCTCCCGTATGAAGAAAATGCTGCATATTTTGGAGCACATGATTTTGACTTAATAGTTTTGGCGGGTTATATGCGTATATTACCTCCCGAAGTCCTCGACTTGGGACGCTTTATTAATATTCATCCCTCACTTTTGCCTGCATTTAAGGGTAAAGACGCGATACAACGTGCATTTATGGCGGGGGTTAAAGTGAGTGGTGTTACTGTACATATGGTTACGGAAGAACTTGACGGTGGAAGAATTATCGCACAATTTCCTGTCTTAATTGATAATTCAATGCACTTTGATGATTTTGAAAAAGAAATACATAAACTTGAGCATCTTATTTACCCGATTGTAATTGACAAGTTGTTAAAAGATGAAGCCTTTGATTTTAATGATTTGTTTGGTAATTGCGGAGGTTGCGGAGGTTGTGGAAATTGTCATTAAGGGTTTGTGTATATGGTTCAGGGGCAAGAGAAGATGCTATAAGAGAAGCCGTACAGAAGTCGTCACTTTGTGAAGAACTTGTTTTGTCACCTGACGATAATCCGGATTTGATAATTTTTGGACCGGAACAGCCTATTTGTGACGGACTTGTGGATTATTATTCTGCAATGGGTATTAAGTGCATAGGGGTTAATAAAAAATTTTCCAAATTGGAAAGTTCTAAGCTGTTTGCTAAAAAATTTATGGTAAATCATGGAATCAAGTGTGCCAGGCTTTTGCCGGTTGATTCTGATATATTTCCCCAAGTCGTAAAATCGGACGTGTTGTGCAAAGGAAAAGGCGTAAAAGTTGTCTACAATCAGGTTGAAAAAGATGAGTTTACACGAAAAGTTCCAAAACCTTACTTCATTGAAGAATATCTTGAGGGTGATGAAATATCTGTTATGTCATATTTTAACGGACAGACGCTGATTAATTTCTGTCCAGCTCGTGATTTTAAGCGCCTTACCGAAGACATAAAATCTCCTAATACCGGCGGTATGGGCGCATACTGTCCTGTTGATCTGACGGAAATTCAGCTGCAAAAATTAAACAGATATCTTAACTTGCTTCAAAATGCCTTAATAAGCGAAGGCGCAGATTTCATAGGATTTATTTATTCAGGACTAATCTGGACAGACGATGATTGGTATGTACTGGAGTATAATGTACGATTGGGTGATCCGGAATGTCAGGCTATATTAAATTATTTGGAGAATGATTTTCTTTCTGTTTTACTTAATAATGAGACACCGGTATATAAAAAAGGATACGCGGGTTGTCTTACCGTTGCCAGCGAAGGTTATCCGGACAATCCTGTAAAAGGTGACGAAATTATTCTTCCTCAAGATGACAGGGTGAAAGTATACTATGCAGGTGTAAGATTAGAGGATAATCGTTTGTACTCGGATGGTGGCAGAGTGCTGTCACTTTGTACTGTTAGTGATAATCCGTTCCCTATTCTTATGAATTATGCGGCTAAAATTGTTATGAAACATAAAATTTTTAGAAAAGATATAAATATTTTTTAATATTTTGTGTATAATTAATATATATTTACAAATGAGGATTCTATATGTCTATTGATGATGCAATGGTTATGATTCTCGCTGGCGGCGAAGGCAAAAGGCTTTATCCTTTGACCAAAGACAGAGCAAAACCTGCCGTGCCATTTGGCGGCAGATATAGAATTATTGATTTCGTAATTAACAATTTTATTAATTCAGGTTTTTTTAAGATAAAAGTTCTTACTCAGTATAAATCAGATTCGTTAAATAAACATATTACGCGCGGATGGATGCTGTCTCCTTTTTTAAATCAGTATATTGATCTTGCTCCGGCTCAAATGAGAACGGGCAGTGATTGGTATCGCGGCACTGCGGATGCGATTTATCAAAATATGTTCCACATTATTGATGAAGATCCCAAATTCGTTTGTATTTTTGGCGGTGACCATATTTATAAGATGGATGTTTCCCAGATGCTTGATTTTCATAAAAGTAAAAATGCTGATTTGTCAATTTCAGCTATTCCAATTCCTATATCTGAAGCGTCTGAATTCGGAATTATTGAAGTTGATGAAAACTGGAAACTCGTAAATTTTATTGAAAAACCTCAATCCCCCCCGAAAACATTACCGGGAAATCCGGATATGTGCCTTGCGTCTATGGGGAATTATATTTTTAATAAAAATATCTTGGTAGATGCACTCGAAAGAGATGACAAAATTGAAAACTCTAACCATGATTTCGGTAAAAATGTCATCCCTATGCTTTTAAATGAAGGAAAAAATATATATATTTATAATTTTTACGATAATATCTGCGCAGGAATTTCAGAAGCAGAGCGGGGGTACTGGCGTGATGTGGGATCGATTGATGCATACTGGCAGGCTAATATGGACTTGTTAGAGGCATCTCCTGAGCTGGATTTGTATTCAAAAGATTGGCCTATAAGAACATTTAATTATAACTATCCTCCGGCAAAGTTCATCTGGCAAGAAGGCGACCGCGTCGGGATGGCAACAAATTCAATGGTATCGGAAGGTTGTATTGTATCAGGCGGTGTGCTGTCGCATTGCGTGATATCACCAAAGGTTCGTATTAACAGCTACTCTATGGTATGTGACAGTATTTTAATGGAGAATGTAGAGGTCGGCAGGTACTCTAAAATTCGTAAGGCCATAATTGATAAAAATGTTAAAATCCCGCCAAATACTCGGATAGGATACAACTGGGAAGAAGATATAAAACGCGGATTTCATGTTTCACCAGGCGGTGTTACTGTTGTGCCTAAAGGTGCTATTTTGTAATATTCTATTTATGTTATATTGATTGTGTCTAATTCTCTTAATATTTATTAATAATAAGAGATTTTAAGGCAATTCTATACATTGACTATCTTTACATGTTTGGGTAGGAATATGGCGTCAATAAAACCACAAAATTATTATTCTTTTTCTCATGCTTACGATAGATTCAATCGTAAGCTATCAAGGTTTGCATTGAACTTGATAGGAAACAATGAAGATTTGCCTACAATTTCTAACCCGAAAACTATTAAACGTATTGAATGGATAGGAAAAAAACTTTCGTCTGCGGAAAATCGTTTGATATTAGGTGCATCTGCGCTTTTATCCCAACCCTTTATTGATGCCTCAAACAAAAATGTTGATGACGAAACACGCAGATATTCTGTTTGCAGATCTATAGCAAAAATCGTTGTAGGAACAGCAACAGGTTATACTATTCGAAAGCTTTCTATTAAGGCTATTGCCGCATGTTCTAAACTCAGCAGCGAAATTAAGCCGGATATGCGATTTAAGAAATTACGGCAGTTTTTAACTCCTACCTTGAAGAGTACGGCAGAAGAGCTTAGTCAGTATAAAAATACCCTTGGCACAATTATGGGACTCGGTATTATGGTCTTTACAAACTTCTTAATTGATGCACCTCTTACCAAGGCTTTGACTAATTTTCTTGCAGGAAGGAGCGATAATAAATGAGTATAGCTTCTGCCTTCAATAATTTTAAAAATACAATTTTAACAAAATATGGTCCAAATCCTGCCAAAATGCTTATATATACCGGAGTTCTCGGCTGGTTCCTATCCTCTGCTGCGCAAGTGTTTGCTATAGCTGTTAACAATAATATTCCTAAAGAGCAGAAGATGTTTTTAATTCCTCAGGAAATAGGCGATGGCGCTATTAACGTAATGTCTTTTTTCCTTGTTACTTCTGCAGTTAAAAATCTTACTTCACGTCTTGTATCATCTGGTAAGATCGCAACACCTGAAATACGTAAGTTTCTTACAAAATCAGGTATTAATATAAAAACCAAAAACAGATGGAAGGTAAATCCTGATTTTGACTTTTCAAAATTCGATATAAAAAACATGATGAATTTTGACATGATCAAGGATGAATATAATAGTTTCAAAAATGGTATGGATGTTATAGGAATGACCGTTGGTTCGATATTATCCTGCAATATTATTACCCCGATATTGCGCAATAAATATGCCGCCTCAAGACAGCAGAAAAAGTTGGTAGAAATGAATAATTTTAATCAGACAAAGGTCAATTATCCGAGAGGAATTTCTATGGATACTTATATGAAATATGCAGCCTTTAAACATTCAAATTCTTCTTTAAAAATATAAAGTGACTAAAAAACCGAATACCAAAATGCTTATAAGTGCTGTGAAAGCGCCTATGAGTTTGTAAAAAGGATCTATTCGGATTTGTTCCTCCGGTTTGTTTAATTTATTTATAATAAGTTTTGAGTAGTCGTTTTTCCATTCGGAACGTGTTCTTTCAAACGAATTATGTAGCAGCTTTTTGAAAGAGTACATATCCTCTAAATCCTTACGTGCAAGCGGATTGGATATGGCTATCTTTTTTATACGAATACTTTCATTTTCACTTAATTCATTGTCAATGTATGCAGAAAGATTATGTCTGAAATCACTATACTGCCTTGTATGGTAGGGTGAAGTGTCATCTTCAATGTCTGTAAGTGAAATGATATGGTTGACAATTTTTTTAGATTGCATATATACCTGCCTGCACTTAGGGCATTTGCGAAGGTGCTCATCCACATATTCTTTTAATCTTGAATTGAGTTTATCTTCTACGTAAAAGCTCATTAAGGCGATTACTTGATTACAGGTTAATTCATTTTCCATTTTGTTCTCCTTAGATATAAGATTTTAGTCCGTTTTGTAGTTTTCCTCTGGCGCGGGCAATTCTTGATTTAACTGTTCCGACGCTTGAATTTGTAATGTTTGCTATTTCCTCATAGGAAAGCCCCTGAAGTTCTCTTAAAATAATTGCTATCCGAAACGGTTCCGGTAACTCTCTAATTGCATTTTTAATTATCGCTTCCAGCTCCCCGGAAAGACATTTTTCATGCGGCTTACATTTTTTATCGGGTAATTGTGTTTTTATAGCATTTTCATCTTCTTCATCTATTGAAATTACATCCGGTCTACGCTGTTTTTTTCTTAATTCATCATAGAAAAGATTTGAAATAATCTGATTAAGCCAGCTTTTAAAGTTTTTTGGATTTTTTAATGTATGAATATTCTTTGCAACTTTTAAAAGCGCCTCTTGAGTTAGGTCGGCGACATTTTCACGTTTTTTGCTCAGATAAGAAAATGCTGTAAATACATTTTTTTGTTCGCGGCGTATAACTTCTTCAAGGGCTTTCAAGTCATCTTTTTGGGATAAAACAACCAGTTCTTCAAGAGACATCTTTTTGTATTGGTTTCCCTGCATAATATTCTCCTTACTTTAATAGTAAGGAATTTTTTACGGGAAATACTCATTCTTTATTATATAGTAAACCGGTTATATTTTTGGAGTTAAAATAATACTATTTGTCAGCAATATACCCTCGTATCGCACTAAATGCTGCAACGTATGGGGAAGAAAGATAGATATATCCTTTTGTGTTTCCCATTCTGCCCTGAAAATTTCTATTTTGTGTGGAAAGACAAACTTCATCATCTGCAAGGATTCCGGCATGTACACCAACACAGGGGCCGCATCCCGGAGGTAAAATTGTAGCACCTGCTTCCATAAATATTTTTACTAATCCTTCGTCAAGGGCTCTCATATAGATATCTTTTGAGGCAGGACAAATTAGAAGCCTTACCCCTTCTTTAACTTTATTTCCTTTTAATATTTCTGCACTAACGCGCAGATCTTCAAGTCTGCCATTTGTGCATGTACCTATATAGACCTGATCAACATTTATTCTTTCAAGGTTATCAACGGTCTTTGTGTTATCAACTGTATGGGGGCAGGATACAGTATGCTTTATGTCACGTGCATCAATCTCAATAACTCTTTCATAGTATGCATCTCTATCCGGTAGTATTGTTCTGAATTTATCTTCACGACCGTGTTCTTTCAAGTAAGCCATTGTCTTTTCATCGGCAACAAACAGGCCTGCTTTAGCACCTGCCTCTACAGCCATATTAGCGAGTGTAAATCGTTCGGACATTTCCATGTTATCAATTGTGCTTCCAGAAAATTCAAGTGCTTTATATGTTGCACCATCAGCTCCTATAAGCCCTATAAGGTGCAGCATTAAATCTTTAGAGCAAATTCCTTTATTGAATTCGCCGTTCACTACAATTTTAAATGTATGAGGAACCTTTAGCCATGTTTTACCAAGTGCCATTGCAACAGCTATATCGGTTGAGCCCATGCCTGTCGCAAAGGCACCAAGCGCACCTGATGTGCAGGTGTGGGAATCCGCTCCTACAAGAATTTCGCAAGGATTTACATAACTTTCTATTAAGCGTTGATGGCAGACACCTGAGCCAACTTCTGATAAAACCGCCCCGTATTCCCGTGAAAATTCACGTAAAGTTGTATGCATATTCGAAAGTTCTTTCTTAGGGCTCGGGGAAGCATGATCTATAAATAGGATTGTCCTTTCGGGGTTATATAATTTATCTTTGCCTAACTTTTTGAACTCCTGTACTGTTAAAGGCCCCGTGCCGTCTTGCACAGCGCATACATCAATATTAGCTATTACTAATTCTCCTGCTTTTACCTTTTTTCCTGCGTGTTCTGATATTATTTTTTCAGCAAGAGTTTGCCTCATTTTGTCCTCCTGTATAATGCTTCTGCTATCTGTGTATTTACACGTTCTTTAATCGCGCCGGCCGGTTCATAATAAGGTGATACGGTCATAATTTGAGCAGCTATATCAGGATAGTAATATATAAACTTCAGTTCATCTGTAGTGAGCGGTTGTTGCGTGTGGACATTAGCATAACGCACCAGCTCAAGAATATTACGTGCTTCAAGCTCATCTTTGAATTCTATTTCAAGGTTGTTATAAACATTTCTAAAACCTTTTATTCCACCATATTCGCCGGTTGTAATCATTCGGCCGGTTTCAATTATTTCAGGTTCACCGCGGCCTAGTTCTTCAAAGTCGTATAATTCATAATTCCTGCGATCTTTTAATGCACCGTCAGCGTGTATACCCGATTCATGAGCAAAAGCATTGTCGCCAACTGCCGGCTGATTTTTAGGTATAGGAACTCCAAAGGCATAGGCCGTATATTTGGCAAGATGCCAGGCTTTGCTCAAATCTATATTCTCGTCAATTTTATATTTATTTTTGAAACCTGCAGATTTAAGCACAGCTAAAAGGCAGGAAACCAAATCAGCATTCCCCGCACGTTCTCCCATACCGTTTATTGCAGTATTAATGTATGCGTCTACACCTGCATCAACTGCTGCTTTTGCACCCATAACAGAACATGCTGCTGCCATCCCTAAATCATTGTGAAAATGTAGTTCTATTGGCATATTAGTTTGCTTAGCTATCTCAAAAATTCTATCATAAGCTGTTTTAGGGTCATCATAACCAAGGGTGTCACAGTATCTGAAACGGTGTGCCCCGCATTTTTGCGCTTCTTTAGCATATCGGATTAAAAAATCAATATCACTCCTTGAAGCATCTTCAGCGTTAATGCCAATAATCTTAGCGTTATGCGATACCGCACATTCAACCGCTTCACAGGTCATTCTTAATATATCATCAAGAGTTTTTCCACCTTGATATTTGCCAAGTGTCATTTGCTCGGATGTGGATTGGGAAAGATTTACGTACTTAAGTTTCGGGACATTACAAAATGATTCTTCTACGTCTTTTGATATTGCTCGCATCCAGCCGGAAAGCAAAGTCCTTTGAATTGCACCACGTTCTACAAGTTCAAGATTGCCGTTCAGGTAGTTTATTTCGTGTTTTGTTGTAGGAAAACCAAACTCGGATTGGGTTATTCCCATATCGTCAAGCATAATATTAATTATGGTTTTTTGCAGTTTTGCAAGCCCCAGCCGTGAAGTCTGGACACCGTCCCTGTTTGTAACATCTACAAAGTATATTTTTCCCATGGCCAATCCCTCTTTTTAATGTATATTATACACGAAATATTAATAACTTGCATTTTTCCCGGAAGTTATTTACAATGTTAGCATATGGATAAAATATTAGAGAAAAAGATAAATAAAGAAGTTAAAATAGGTAATGTTAAGTCTGCAATTGAATTATGCCAGATAGGATTGCAAAATGACCCCACCAATGCGGATTTGCATATTCGTCTTGGTGATTTATTTCTCGCATGGCATCTTGATATTTATAATTCATGTCAGTATATTGATGAGGCTATAACTGAGTACCAGCGAGCTTTGGAAACTTATATTGATTTGCCTGAGATTTATTTCAAAATAGGACAGGCTCAGTTTTATAAAGGAGATTTGGATAAGGCCATAAATTATCTGGATATGGCTATTTCAAAAGATGAAAAGTTTGCAAAAGCGTATTATTTGCTGGCTGAAACTTATACTAAAAAAGCCAGATTTCTAGAAGCTGCTTTGAATGCAAAAAAATCTATAAAATATAAACCGTTTAGAAACTCTTGTGCTCACTTTTTATTGTATTCGCTGTACAAAGTTTCTTCCTACAGGTGCTGGAAAACCACTTTAAAATCTAAATGGGAGCTGGTGCTTTCATGGTTAACTCTGCCATTTGATATACAGGCTATAAAAAATGTTGCAAAAACCATCTCATATTTAAAGTTTATGCCAATGCTAACCAGGGGATTTTATATGGTGCAGACAAAGGGTTTGCAAGAGGCCATTGAAGTATATGTAAAAGCTCTTGAAAAAGCTCCAGGCTTTGTACCGTTGTACTGCCTTCTCGGGGATATTTATCGTTCTGTGGGGCAGTTTGACAATGCTATTACTGAATATAAAATGGCAATCTGGTTGGATAGTTTAAATATTTCCGCTTATAGGCATCTTTGTCAGGCATATGAAGAACTCGGAGACTATGATAGTGCCGTTGAAATTTATGAAAAGCTGATTCAGATAATGCCTAATATTCCTGAATTTCATTCAAATCTTGCAAATATCCTTTATATAAAAGGTGATGTGGACGGCGCTGTATCCCATTTTCAAGCTGCGGTTACTCTTAATCCTAACAAGCACTGGACAAGTGTGATTAATCAAACTTTAGGGTATGTTTTTCAGGAAAATAAATCTGATTTGAATGCGGCAATCAGCTCTTACCAGAGTGCTTACCTGTTAACGCCCGAAGATATCGATATTTACATAAATCTGGGTAGTGCTTTTTATGATAAGGAAGATTATAATAATGCACTTGCTGTATACAGAAATGCGCTTGATCTTGAGCCGGAAAATGCCAGAATACATTGTAACCTGGGATTTTTGTACTGGGGAAAAGGTGACATTGATGAAGCAATTAAAGAGTATGAATTGGCGATTTTGTATGATAATACATATGACATAGCTTACAATAATTTAGGAGTAATTTATCTGGACGATCTTGGCAGGGTTCAAAAGGCTATGGAATTATTTAAAAAATCTGTTGAATATAACCCGAATTATGCTCTTGCTCATTTTAACCTTGCCAGATGTATTGCAATTACCGGTGATAAAATTGAAGCTGCAAAACTTTATCAGATTGCACAGGATATAAATAAGGTTACCGGTGAAATTGATCCCCAGGACATTATTGATAAAATCAACGGTTTATTTGACTAATTATAAATAATCGTAAATTGTTCCGGCAGGTAACTTTTATGTCAAATTTCTTCGTAACATTACAGGGTTTAATAACAAAAAGTTTGATAGAATATCCGAAGGCTTGTTCAGCTCCTATCTGGAAAAATTAGAAAATATATTTCTGTAGCCGGAATAGGTTAAACATTTACAACAGCATTAATTGGTAATGTAAATCCGAAAGTTGCACCTTCGCCTAATCGGGAATCAACAAAGACTTTTCCGTTATGGTGTTTTTCGATTGCAGTTTTAACAAGATGAAGCCCAAGCCCTGTACCTTTTATCGTATGGGTATCATTTTCAACTCTATAAAACCTGTCAAATATTTTCTTCTGATGTTCGGGTGATATTCCGCATCCTTCATCAGTAACAGTTACAACAATGTCAGTTTCACTGCCCTTATAAACGCGTATGCGAATTTCTTTACCATCCGGAGAATATTTTATCGCATTTGATAAAAGGTTTCGTAACGCGCGTTCTATGCTGTCATAATTGAACAATATTTCGGGAAGATTTTCTTCTTTGGAAACTTCTATTTTAAGATTCTTTTCCTGCGCAAGAATTTGAATTTGATTTACACAGGTTTCTACAAGCCTGCTAATATCATTGTAAGTCTTTTCAAGTTCAGCATCAGAATCCAGCCTTGAAAAGTCAAGGATGTCATTTACCATATTCTGTAAGCGTATAATCTCGTTATTAATAGTTCCTATAAATTCTTTTTGGGTTTCATAATCAAATTCATTTCCAAGTGTATAGAGGGTGTCTATATAACTTCTTAAAACAGTTACGGGTGTTCTAAGCTCATGTGAAACATTTGAAATGAATTGGGACTTCATTAAATCCATTTCAGTTTCTTTTGTAACATCAATCAGAACAATTATATAACCCACGTATTCCAGACTTCTTGTGTACATGGGAGAAATTATTGATTTAATTATGCGTTTGTCAATGTTTATATTGAAGGTAACAAATTTATTTTCACTTGACTTAAATTCTTCAATCTTATCTTTGAAGCAGAAATTCCCTTCGGTATCAATGTAATTTTGGATTGATGTATTAAGCATCTGGCTTTCTTCTACTTCAAGAAGATTCTGGGCGTGATTGTTTACGAGGACAACGGTATCATTGTTATCGCATACAACAACGCCGTTTGCAATACTCATCAAAACAGCTTCAAGCTTGTTGCGTTCAAGCGTAAGCTGTTCAATATTTTGTTCTTCATATAGGTGTAATCTTGCAGACATGTCGTTAAAAGAGTTGAAAAGTTCTTGGACTTCGCTGCTTACATTTTCTCCCTCAATTTTATAACCAAAGTTTCCTGTAGAAATTTTTTGTACTCCGTCATGAAGAATTCTGAGCTCGCGCGTTATAAGATAGGTATTTATCAAAATTACAAAGGCAAATACAAGCCATGCAACAGCAAATACAAATAATAGTGATGCTCTGGTTGTTGCTGAAATCTGGCTTATGATATTTCCGGAAAGCCCAACGGTTACGGAACCAATAGGGGAGTTGCTTGTCATATCCGTAAGGGGTGAGCTCACTGTTATATTAGGTCTTTTTGTGCTTTTATGTGCTTCATTTTTACCGGAATATATTATATTACCGTCTTTATCAGTAAATTCTATAAATACTATATCATTATGACTCTTTAAGATGCTATCGGTATGCGATTTGATGGTGTTATAGATTTCTTCAGCCGGAAGATTTCTTGTAAGTTCGTTACTTTCGATTGCAAGTGTTTTAGAAATTACCTGACCAAAATTATGATAGCCTTCATTAAGTTTTTTTTGGATATTAAGAACAGAAAAAACAGCTATCGCCATTATCAGTAGGGTGCTCAAGATAAGTCCGAATATAATAAGCCGGTTTTGTGTTGTTAAACTCACCTTTTTTTCCATACAAAAATTATACCACTATTCATCCGCGGGAGCAAATAGTTCTTGCAACGTGAACTCCTGAGGCGGAGGCTTGAATTAATCCTCTTGTTACTCCGGCACCATCGCCTATTGCAAATAAGTTTTTTACACCTTCTGTTTCAAGTTCATCAGTTAATTTTACTCTTGCAGAGTAGAATTTTACTTCAATACCGTACATAAGCGTATAGCGTGACGCAGTACCCGGTGCTATTTTATCAAGAGCAAAAAGCATTTCTTTGATGCTTGTTAATTGTCTATACGGAATTACAAGACTTAAATCGCCCGGTGTTGCACAGGTTAAAGTTGGTGTAATTATACTGGATTTTATTCTATCAGGTGTTGAGCGTCGGCCTTCTAAAAGATCTCCGAATCTTTGTACCAGAATACCTCCTCCAAGCATATTGGCAAGGCTTGCAATGTGCTGTCCGTACTGTATAGGCTCTTTAAACGGTTCTGTAAATTTTTCACTAACAAGAAGTGCAAAATTCGTATTTGGAGTTTTGTAATTTGCATAGCTGTGACCGTTAACGGTTGCAATACCGTTATAATTTTCCTGTACAACTTCTCCGTTTGGATTCATACAAAAGGTTCTGACCTCGTCGCCAAAAGTCGGAGAATGATATATAAGTTTTGATTCATATAATTTTGAAGTTAAAGGTTCAAATACCGGAGCTGGAAGCTCAACGCGAACACCTACATCAACAGCATTATTTACCATCCCGATTTTATGTTCTGCAAATTCTTTGGTAAGCCAGTCAGCGCCTTCTCTGCCTGGTGCTATAATTGTATATTCTGCGCAAATTGTATTGCCGTTGCTTAATTTAATCCCTTTTACCTGTTCACATTCTACAATCAGACTGTCGGCAGACACATTATTCAAAATTGTTATTCTCTCATCCAGATAGTCTTGCATTGCTTTTAAAACATCAAGGCTTCTTTCGGTTCCGAGGTGTCTTACAGGAGAGTGCACAAGTTTTAATTCCGCAAGAACTGCCTGATGCTCTAGCTCATGAAAGGTTTTCATGTCGGTTCCGAAAACTTCTTCTGTTGCACCGAATTTTAGATATAATTTGTCTGAATAGTCGATAAGTTCTTCGGCCTTTTGTCTTGTCATATAATCAATAAGGTTGCCGCCTACATCAGGAGTAAGTGTCAGTTTGCCATCAGAAAAAGCGCCTGCACCACCCCAGCCGCATAAAAGTCCGCAGCGTTTACAGTTTGTACATTTGGGTGACCCTTCGCGCAGAGGGCATTTTCGGGTTTCTATTTTTTGGCCTTTCTCTACTAAAATTACTTTCCATTCGGGTCTTAGTTTTGTTATTTCCAGCGCGGCAAAAATTCCAGCCGGTCCTGCGCCTATTATAGCTACATTGTACATTGTTCTCTCCGGTATTTATATCTCAACCTATCTAATATAACTTAAATACATTTGTATTAAAAGGTTTTGTGAAGATTTTGTTAACCTTGATTTCTTTCGCTGAAACTTATTTTATCCAAGATAACTTTTAGATCTTCTTTGCCTTTAACTTTGTGAGGTTTTGTAGTAATCTGGACATCCATCTGCTGATATTTTCCGAGTTTTTGTCCGTAGGGAGAAAAAGCTTCTCTAATACGCAGCGCCATGTTATTTACTATAGTATGGTATGCCTCCCAGTAATTGTTTTCCGCATTAGCAATTTCCGAGGGACTGACATTGCCCAGATATACTTGTCTCGTGGCTATGCCTATCGCTTTGCCACGTTCGGATAATATTTCAGAGGCTTTACCTGTTACAATATACCCTCGGTCAGATTTGTCAAAAATTGTTTTGAAAAATTGTGATACTTGTTCATTCGGTAAATCTCGGGTATAGCCCAAATATGCTATTGGATATTTATATTCACTATCCATTGTTGAAAGTAAAGCAGCAGTAGTTTTAAATTCCTGTTTTTGAGGCAAAGGACCAGCAATTCCCTTTATAACTGCATGGCATGTTTTTTTGATTAATTCTTTGTCCCGCACTTCTTTTCCGTCTTGTAAAACCCTTACTGGTATCACACCTGTGAAATTTGTTCCATTAGTTCGATTTATCTGCATAAAAATCCTTTTTTTTTGTTATAAATATTGTAAATAATAAATTTGCTATTAAATTAATACTTCTTTACAGTTCACTTACTTAAGCCAGCTGATTACGAATTAGGGGCAGTCTAATTTTCGGATTTAATTTGCCTATTGTATTCAATAATATTGAGCAATTCAATTACTTCCTGTGTTGGGTGAATTTTGTGTGCAAGTCTTGCATAATCAAGTGCGGCAGCGTATTTTTCCATGTTGATATATATGTAGGCAAAATTATAATAAATAAGATACGTTTCCTCGGCGGTACCAGCGTTATCAAGTGCAGACTCCAAACTTACAAGTGCTTTTTTATATTCTTTTAAATCAGCATACGCACCGGCAAGGTTTATGTATCCTGCTGCAAGATTGGGTGATGATTTTATATAATCCTGTGCTTCTTCAAGTTTTTTTTCGGCTATTTCTTTTTTACTGCCGAGGATTATGGGAGTAAATATCAGTTTTTCATCATCATTTGGCGGCGTATCAGTTATATTGGGCTCCAACATGTATAAAAGTGTCAAAGTATTCACATCGTTTCCGGAAAGATAGTGGAAGTCTTCACGGTAAGGTGTAAAAATGCTGTCTTTTCCTTGTGCCTGCATGTACATTAAGTCACTAGTACTGTAGCTGTGCCCCATTATTCCAAGCGCATGTCCTAATTCATGCAATACGGTGTTATATATTTCTTTATCGGAAAAGTATTCTCCAATAGGATTCTTGTCATAAATTGTAATTGTCATATTCTTTAATCTATGACCTGAAATTTTTGGACTGGTATACCCTGTAACAAATTTGCATATCCCTTCGGCACATACGTTATCCGGCATTTTTTTCAAATAGAGTAATATTTGGGCATCGGATTTTTTTTCTGTGGAAGTGAAGCTTACAAAATCTACTGATTTGTCCCATTGACTGAGGGCTCTTGATATTGCTGATTTGTAGTAATCAGGTAAGTTTTCAAGAGTGCTATTATCTATGTAAATCTTCAAGGGGAAGGATGATTTATTCCATCTTATTACGTTGCTATCAGCCGGAGCCTGTTCAATATAGTTGTTGCCGATATTGGCATGTATATTACGTCTCCACTCAGTTATTTTTTCTTTAGCAAGAAAATTTGCACTGTCGTCTTTTTCGCTGTTTGCTATTTCATACATTAATTTTTGTACTTTGTAGGTGGGTTTAATTTCAGAAAGTGATTTTACAAAGTAATATCTATACTCGTGATTATCCGGCTGAAAAATTAACGCCTTCTTAATGTATGTAATTGCTCCGATGTAATTTTTATTATTATAAAGCGTTTGCCCGTGCCAAAATAGAATTTTTGGTGTCATAATTGTAGTCAGGCAGTATGCCCCGATTAGAACAATTACAAACAAAATAAAATTTTTAGGTTGCAGCTTCATCGGTTATCCTTTTTTCCAGATCAAGCATTTTTGCTAAAGCTTTTGTATCACCTTTTAGTTTAAAATATTCGGCAAATTTTGGGGTTGTTTTTAAATTATAACTTCTGCCGTTTTTATCCTTTGTTCTGGAAATCAGACCTTTTTCAAGAAGTTCCTGAACATGTTCATAAGCGGTTGAGCCCCTCATATCTTTCAGGACGGTTTGTCTTAGTGGTTCTTTAAGAGCTATGATAGAAAGTGTACGCAGGACTGCAGGTTTTAATTCTACAGGACAAAGTTTTTCGACAATATCCATGTGTTCTTCTTTGACCTGTAGGATGTAACCGTTTTCGTCATCAATTTCCAGAGCCCCGGCGCGGGAAGAATAGTCCATAATCAAGTCCAGCAGCGCTTCTTCTACCGTATCAGCGTCTGCCTCAAGTATCTCGCCAATCTCTTTTGCGCTCAGCGCTTTTGCTGTTGTGAACAAAACAGCTTCGATTCTGGATTTAAGCTGCTCCATCTACCGCTCCTTCATCTGATGTTAAGGTATTACAATTTCCTTTTACCACATATAAATCTGAATAAAATTCATCCTGAGTTAAATCGTAATCTGTTTCTGCAGTTAAAAATAAAAGAGCAATATAAGCGCTTATTTTGTCCATACCAAGTAATGTAAGTTCTTTTAATTCTATTTTATCCTCACGTTCAAAAATCTGCGTTAAATTCTCCTTTAGCTTTAAAATACAGTCCTCAATATATTCTTCATGCGCAAGATTTATAATATCATCCGGCGTAAAGCGAGAGTATGATTGTACCCGACGTTTTGCACGTTCGTGAGCCTGTTGCAGCGACTGTTTTTTTTCTAATTTTTCATAGAACTGTAGTTGTCTTATCAAATCTCGGAGGGTTACAACGCGGTTTCTGTTTAATCTTACACTGGTTCTTCTTTGTAGAACATCATCAATTGAAACAATATTACTTGACGGAGTAAAATCTTCATCAGGATACTCTACAATAAAACCGTCATCGTCATATTCCAAGCCTTCAGTATAATCGGGTTCTCCTATCTGGAGAATTCCTTCATTCCCCTCCAGGACATTTGACTTTAATTTTAAAAGTACAGCAGCAAAAAGAAAAGTTCTACCTGTTAATCTTAGATTTTGGGACTTCATTTCACAGATGTGTGCCAGATATTTATCTGTTACATCAATAATGTCAACATTCCAGGGGTCAATTTTTCCGGCTTTTGCCATAGAAACGAGAATTCCAATGCCTTCATCATCATTTGACTGTATCAGCTCAGGTAAATTTTCACTGTTTATATCATAATTTATTGCTGCTTGTTCTGTCATTATTCTTCGTCTCTTAATTTAATCCCTGTAACACGAGTGATGCCTTTTTCTTTTTGTGTGACACCAATTGTCCTATTAGCTGATTCTATCATAGGTTTTCTGTGGCTAACTACTATAAATTGCGTATTTTTTGACTGATTCTGCACCATATGTGCTATACGTTCTACATTCATAGTATCAAGACTGGCATCTACTTCGTCAAATGCATAAAATGGTGCCGGCAAGTATCTTTGGATAGCAAACACAAATGCAAGAGCAGTGAGTGACTTTTCTCCACCGGACATACTTTCCAGCCTTTGAAGTTTTTTGTCACGCGGTTGTGCCTCAATAGTAAGACCGCCGGACAGCGGATCATCCGGATTTTCCAATTTTAGTTCACCTTCACCTTCTGATAACTGATGAAAGACTTCTTTAAAGTTTTCATTTATATTGTTATATGTTTTCATAAAGGTTTCTTTTTTAAGCTGTTCATAGCCTTGCATCCTGTCCAAAATTTCTTTTCTTTCTTTTGACAAAGTTTCAATCTGAAGTTTTAATTCTTCCTGACGGGCAAGGACTTCTTCATATGCTGCAAGTGCACGCATATTTACGTCGCCTAATTCCTCCATTCTGCGTTCAAGCCTTTGGATTTTTGATGTTATTTCGTCAATTGAAATATTAACGGGCTCCAGTTTGTTTATTTCAACACCTGCATTTTCAAGTATTTCACGTGCTTTATCCATTTCAGGTTCAAGTTCTCTGCGTCTTGCCTTAAAGGATTCAATTTGTTCAGATATCCTCTCAATATCAGTAGTTTTGATGTGCTTTTGTTTCTCCAGCTCAATCAAATCATTATTAATTTCGTCCCTCTCTTGGAGAAGTTTACCCAACTTTTCGTCAATTGCTTCTATTTGTTCTTTTAAGTTTTCTATTTTTTTATTTAAAGCCTCGATGTCTGTTTTGTACTGCTTTTTATCTTCTTCAAGTTTAAGGTTATTTTTTTCTATAGACACAATCTCTTCATTTTTAGTCTCAATTAAGTTGGCATGAAAAGCTATCTGCCTGTTAAGCTCATTTACATCATTATTTGCGTTCATAAGATTTGTTTGAAGCCTTTTTATTTCAAATTCAACACCTTCGGTTTTTTCTTTTAGCTCCTTTAAATCTTTGTCATTAATAAGTTTTTCAACTTCTTCAATTTGGGTTTGTACAGTTGAAATTTTGTCTAATATTTGAACATGTTTTTCTTCAATTTTATCAAGATTTTTATTTAAATCCTCAATTCTCGGGACTGTAATTTTTATAAATTCTGTTTTTTCATTCAAAATTGTCTCACTTTGGGTGTAGTTAGAATTCATGCTGTCCAATTCAATTTTAGACTTGCTGTATTCGCTCATTGAGTCGGAATAATTTGTACGTACTGTATCAAGTTTTTGTTCAAGTTCTGTTTTTTTCTTTTCAAGTGCGGATAATTTATCCTCCATATCTTTTAATCTTATTTTAAACGTTTCAAGCTCTGCATCATCATTCTGGCTAAAGCTTAATCCGGAGCGTCTTACAGAGCCGCCTGTAATAGAACCTGATTTTTCAAATAGTTCGCCTTGCAGTGTAACCATGCGATATCTGCCGATTAATTTTTTAGCACAGTCCATATCTTCAACAACAAGAGTGTCTCCTACTGCATAGAAGAACGCATTTATATACTTATCTTCAAAGTCAACAAGATTAATTGCAAAATCAATAACACCTTTTTCCTTAGGCAGCTGTAGTTTAGCAGGGGCTTTTTGAACTTTATTCAGAGGTATAAATGTTGCCCGTCCAGCGCCGGCTGATTTTAAAAGTTCAATAGCAACGGATGCAACATGTTCATCATCAACAACGAGATGTGACATTCTGCCGCCAAATGCTACTTCCATTGCAGTAGAATACTCTTTATCGACAGTACCTAACTTTACAAGAGGAGCGTGAACTCCTTTGAGATTGGCACCTATAATTGTATCAATAGCCCTACCGAAGTTGGCATCTTCAAAAGCCTGCTTTTTGGCTTCCATTGAAGAAATTTTTCTATATGCCATTTGAATATTATAATTCAAATCATTAATTTCATTTTTAGTTGTATCCAAATCGTGAAGTGCATTTTGCTGAATAATCTTAAAATCTTGGAGTTCTTTTTCAAGCTGTTCAACAAGTTCTTGTTTAAGTGCCTGATTTTCCCCGAAGTTTTTTTTCATTTCCTGTAGCTCAGTAAGTTTTGATCTGGCATCCCCGACTTCTTTTTGTAAATTTTTAAGTTCGTTTTCAAGCGGCAGCCTTTCTTTAATCAGAGCATTTTCACTGTCTTGAAGCTTTTCCAGCTCCTTTCTTAAATTGTTTCGGCGTTCAATATGCTGGTCTGCGGTTGCATTAAGACCGGTCATGTCTTCCAAAATTTTCTTTAATTCTTCATTTTTATCATCAATATTTTTTTCTATAATTTTAATTTCATCATTTTTGAGGTTAATTTTCAACTTAAAATCTTCAATTTTTTTGTTGTAAGTTTCAATACCGTTTTTTGCATTTTCAATTGAACGCAGGCCATCGTGAATTTGTTTGTCTGCATAAGTCGTTGCATTGTTTTTTCTATCTATTTCGCCTTTTAATTCTTCTTCCTGTTTCTTTAGATTAATTTGTTGTTGTTCGCCTTCTGCTTTGAGTTTTTCTGAAACTTCCTGATATTTTTGTTTTATTAATAACAGGCGTTCATCCAGATCTTTGCTTTTAACTTCTTCTTCTTTTTTCTTTTTGGAAAATTCCAGAATATTTTCATGCGCCTGTTCAAGGTTTCGTTTTATATCAAAGAATCTTACCGTATTAATCTGGCTTTCAAGAGAAGTCTTTTCCTCACGAAGCTTTTGATACTTAAGAGCAACTTCTCTTTCTTCTTTTAACTGATCGAGCCTTATGTCAACTTCGTTTAAAATTACAGTTGAACGTTCAACACGTTGTTCTACGGTTGTCAATTCATTAGTAGCCTGTTCTATTCTTCTGTCAAAATCTGCAATGCCTGCTATTTCGTCAATAATTTTTCTGCGCTGTTTAGGCGAGCAGTTTGTTATACCCATAACATCGCCCTGCATCATTACATTATAGCTGTTTGGGGTGACATTATATTTTTCAAGTACGGCATGAATATTAGAAAGAGTTGTAACGCTGTCATTCAAGTAATAGGTACTGGCGTATCCTTGTGTGGATTTACGGATACGTCTTGCAATTGACAATTCTCTGCCGCCTTCCATATCTCCAAATGTAACTTTTACCATTGCATCATTGCGTTTTGTATAGGTAGAAATAAAGTGTGACAGGTTTTCCGCACGAAGCTCTCCGGCATTTGCCAGGCCGAGTGCAAACAGTATGCTGTCAATTATGTTGCTTTTTCCTGAACCATTCGGCCCTGAAATTGTTGTAAAGCCTTTTAACAGCGGTATTTCTGATTTATTCGCAAATGATTTAAAGTTATCAATTTCAAGCTGTTTTATGTACATATATATATAAATTTCCTACCAAGTTTCATTATTATTGAACTATAACTTTTTAGACTTGTCAAAATATTAAGTAAATCTTTACGTTTAAAATTTGCGCAAAAGGTCGATTAATGATATTATTATTTAAGCATGAAAGTATTGATTCAGGATTTTAAAGACCAAAACGACAAAGAAAGAGAGTATTTTAAAAAGGATTTTTCTGAGGTTGCAAAACTGTTGGCGGCAATCCGGGCATCTCTGGTTTCAGGTACCCCTGTTAATATGACAGGGCTAAATCTTTCTGGAATCATAAAATATAATCCATCTGAAACTCTTACTTATATTACACTTTTCCAAGCAGGAAGAAAATTTATACGTTACGGAAGCCGTCGTAATAATTTTTTAGTCACCCTTAACCGTGACATTGAAATGCTCAGAAAGCACAAAAGATTTGGTGAATTTGACGTTGCGGATGAAAATAAATGCCGTATTATGCTTGAATATATGACTGACAGAAAAAAAACTTCACTTGATAAACTAAATCAGATATATTTTAACGAGGATAGATTTGAGATTGGCATTAACGGTTTAGAGCTAAAAAAAGGTGATAAATCTTATTACTATATGCCGACTGACGCGGTTACCATGAGTCATATGGGACTTTTGCAGGTGCTGCAAACTCTTGCTAAAAAGTCACCGATTGGCAAAATGACTGATAAAATTTCAGAACGGTTGAAACTTTTAGAGCAGGATAAAGACTTTGAGTATTACCTTTTTAAAAGTAAAGCGTTTGTATCATTTAAAGATAAATGTATCCCGTTATATCGCGGAAATATCTTATATGACCAATTTGATCTTGATGAACTGTATATTCAGCTAAAATCTTCTGTTGATTGGCTTATAACAAACATGTATGATGACGGCAGATTTTTGTATTACTACGATTGCTGCGATGATACGAGAAAAGACCATGAACATCCTAAACGCTCTGAAGATAACCTTTATTACAACGATCTTCGTCACTGTGGAGGTATAATTTCACTCGTAAGACTATATCAGCTCACTTCTGATGAAAAATATATAGCAGCAGCTAAAAAAGCGATAAACTGGAGCGTTTCGATAACACGTGAGCATGAAACCCAATGGGGAAAGGGCTGTTATGCTTTTTGTAATGATAAGGCAAAGCTCGGAGGAACGGGGGTTCTTCTGGTTGCAATGATGCAATATAGGATTACGACGGGTGATAACTCTTATGATGAATACATAAAAGGTTACGCACGTCATCTTTTGAGCCGGATTTGTAAAAGCGGTGAATTTTTGGGCTACTATATTCACCCTGCTTACCATAACGGTGAACCGTTAATTGAAATGTCGGATAAGGAGCGGAAGGAGACTTTTTCATTCTATTATCCGGGTGAAGCACTTTTGGGACTTGCTCTGTTTGCAAATAATTTTGTTGATGATGCGGAACTGGTTGATGAAGTTAAAAGATTATCAGAAAAGGCTCTTGATTGGATTGTAGATGAAAGACCAAAAATTTATTCGGATTTGTTCACAAAACTGCCTTCAGATGCGTGGCTTATGCAGGCAATAGAAGAATGGTCTAAAGATGAACAGTTTCAAAAAGACAATTATCTTGCATTTGTATTCAATGATGCTAAGACGATGATTCAAAAAACTTATAAACACGATGATTCACCATATATTGACTACGAAGGCGGTTATTATTACGACTACGGAGATCATTTCTATCCGGATGGCGCCCGCTCTGAAGGGCTTGTTGCAGCGTATTACCTGGCAAACCGTCTTGGGTGGTCTGAATTGGCGGATAAGCTTCTTAATGCCTGTATGTTAACAGCTAAATGCCAGTTTTTACTTTTTAACAATTGTTTGAGTTCTTATTCTCATAAAAATCCTGAAAAGTCCGTAGGCTCAATTCGCTTTAAAGCAACACGTCAGTGGGTTCGTGTGGATTCAATCCAGCATGTTGCATGCTTTTTTGCCCGATTATATATGGCTTTAAAATAATATATCGTGATAATTTCTTTTTCTTTCAAAAAAAAACGACCGAAAGAGGTCGCGAAGGAAAAAAAGGGGAAATAGGGCTGTA
>CAYYAG010000013.1:29347-39854 GCA_964470005.1 uncultured Muribaculaceae bacterium | reverse complement strand
AACTTCATATTATAATGCCGGTTCCGGAGTTACAACTTCTCAGCGTGAGTTTGATGTTTTAACTAAACACGGCGATCCGTATATTCATTTGGTTAAAAATGAATCACAGGTTTTGCCTAATGGAACCAGAATGACAAGAAGCAATGTTTTTGTAAAACCTGCCAAAGGCGGAGAATACCATTTGGGCCATGCTGATATAGACAGAACAAAAACTATTAGTATAGAGCCGGATAATATTCTGGGTGGTAAAACAATTCAAATTAACAAAAATTATAGAAATACATTCAGCGATCGAGGGCGTAATGAAACTTTAGTAAAAGTTTATGATAAAGACGGGATTTTGCAGCATAAGGAGCTTACAATTGATTATACAAACGGCAGCGGCTACAAAGTACGAGCAACTCAAGACCGTGAAGTTGGAAATCTAAATTCATCAGTCGCGGATATGCTAGTAGAACCGGAAAAACATTTGAACTACAAACATGAATTATCAACATCAATAAGGAGTTTAGATAATAAATATTTCAATACACGTTCAAATCACGGTATCTTCTCAAGAGATGATACAACATACTCCCGTGCAATAGCGGCAAAAGCTAAAGCCGCCGATGCGGCTCAAGAGGCTCAAAAGGCTGCAAAACTTGCAGAAGAAAAGCTACAAACTGAACTTGCTGCCAAAAGACCTCGCGTAACTGTCGGTAAAGTTTTGCCGGGTTATAATATTGAAGATTTAAAAGTAGTTGAAAAAGTTCAGCCAGACGGTGCTGTTAAGAGATACTACTTCCTGCCTGAAACAGGAGCCGGAAAACGACAACCGGTTATAACAACCTATGACCACGGTTCTTTACATAAAGAGTGGATTCGTAATGGTAGTGAAGATTTAATTTATATGAAACAGGTTGGTAAAGAACGCCCTTATATTATTGCGAAAAAAGGTAATATTACGCAGTTGGGTTATAAGGATAATCAGCCTTCAGGTTGCATAGAATTTCCGAGCGGAAGGGGAAGATATTATAGAAATACGGGATATGTTGATGAACAATTCTATGACGACGGGTTAAACACAGTACGTATTGACAACAATTACCATCCTAGCAATTGGAAAAGGGTTACTGCAAAAAGAACTCAGTCTAACAATGCTGCCAGAATTAAAGAAATTGTAGCTGAACTTGACTCCAAGCGTCTTGACCTTGAAGATTTATTTAAACCATTTGAAGCATAACAAAAGGAATTTAAAAAACTTTTAGAAGCTTCTATTAATTAATGTTTTTATGCTATGCGTAATACTTGCAGCTCTGGCAAAGATTTTAAGAAAAGCTATCTAATTCCCTTTTTATTGCGGTCCAAGATATAAAGTTACATTTCTGCCTTCCAGCAAGGGTTTTTTCTCAATTTGCAGCGGTTCATCTTTTAAATCTTCAATAAACCTATTTGCAAGATTAAAAGCAAGCTCACTATGCTGCATTTCGCGTCCTCTTAACATTATAACAATTTTGACTTTATTACCTTGTGCAATAAACTTCTTTATATTTGTAATACGAACTTGATAGTCATGGGTATCTATTTTATACCTTACTTTAACCTCTTTAAGATCAACAACATGCTGCTTTTTCTTGGCTTCTTTGGCTCGTTTTTCAAGTTCATATTTATACTTTCCGTAATTCAATATCTTAGCAACAGGAGGTTCCTGATTAGGGCTTATCAAGACCAGATCCAAGTCTGCATCGTATGCCATTTGTAAAGCTTTTGAAGTGGTTACTATTCCGTGGTTTACCCCTTTATCGTCAATTAATCTGACTTCTTTTGAGCGGATTCTCTCGTTAATGATTGCCTGATCCTTCTGTTGTCTGTCGTTAGCTATTGTTCTGTCTCCTTATATTACTATTACCTTGACTATAATAGCACAATATATCAAAAATTGCCATATATCTTAAAAAAACTTTTTTGTAACAAAATGTAAAAACGGATTTTTACCCCCAAAATGCACGCCCCATATGGAATTTTAATAAAAAAACATCCCCACATGGTTAAAGTTTTTAAATATACAAGCCGATACATAAAATGTCAAACGAACAATATAGGAGTATAAGTATTATGATTGAAGCACAAGCTGAATTGTTAGGGATGAGCAACACGGAAGAAATCGACATGTCGTTACCGATTCAAAAATTGTTTGACGAATGTCTTAACTTTATTTCAATAGCAAACTTTGAATAGGGTTAAAACTCAAATTAAAAAAGGATAAACAGTATGTTTATCCTTTTTTATTGTATTCGGCTATATACATATCAATGACTTTGTATTAAAATGGAATCAAAAGGGGAAATTTATGTGTTTCAAGAATCTTTTAAAGCTTTCAATGGTAGCCGTATTACTTTCAAATTGTGCTTTTGCTGGTTTTAAAGAGCATTATGATTTGGGTCAGCAGTATTTAGCAAATTACCAGTATTCAGGAGCAATAACTGAGTTCAAAAACGCTTTAAGAATAAATTACTTGGATAATTCAGCAAGAATAGGGCTGATAAACTCTTATCTTGCCCGCGGCATGTATTACGGAAAAGAAGAAAAAAATTATGCAAAAGCAGCGGATGATTATAGAAGCGCGTTATTTTACATGGTTTATTATCCTACAAAAAACACTTCCTCTGCGGATACAGTAGCGCAGGTAACTGGAATCTTAAACCGATGCCTTAACGCAACAGGATTTGATACTTCTCCCGCAAACAGATTTCAAACAGCAAAACAGTTACGGGCAGAGGGAAACTTTGCAGCAGCAGCATATGAATTCAATCAGACACTTGCAGACAAAAGCCTTCAAAAAGATAGCTTTGAACAAGTAGGGGATGTTATGAAGCTTTTGGGCAATAACCAGAAAGCAGCAGAATATTATAGGAAAGCTATTGCAGTAGCACCGACGGATATTGAGCTCCGTCTTGCATATGCCAAAATGCTTGATAATTTAGGCAACGAGGATGCTGCAGTTGTGGAATATAATTATATACTTTCAAAAACAACCGATAATAAAGAAGTTCTGTATGCTTTAGAAAGAATCTACAAAAAGAAACTTGAAAATTCTCCAAGCGATGCGGATATTACAGCCAATCTGGGCGCCATAATGCAAAAACAGGGTAAGTTTGATGAGGCGCTTTTGTATTACCAGAAGTCAGAATACCTTAATCCGTCAAACATAAACACCCGCCTTAATGTAGGGACTTTATACCAGCAAAAAGGTGATGCAAAAACTGCAATAAAAGCCTACGATTCTGTTTTAATACTATATCCGGATAACGTAAATGCAAATCTTTATAAAGCACAGGCAAATGCCTCTTTAGGCGATACAAAAGCAGCGATAGCAGGCTATCAAAAAGTCCTGGCGCTTGACCCTTCAAACACTCAAGCACAAACACAAATGCTTAACCTCGTAAAAGGCTCCATGACAACTTCGCAATTTATTGATTACGTAAAGAAAAATCTTGCGGCATCAAATCCTGCGGACTTGTTCTATAACTACGCACTAGATTTGCATAAGCAAAATAAGCTTGCGGATGCAATTACTATGTATAATGAAGCCTTAAAATTAAATACAAAAAATCCTGAAATATATCTTAACCTCGCAATTGCACAAAATCAGTCAGGAGCACCGGAAACCGCACTAAACACTTTGAAAAGTGCATCTGCCTCTTTCCCTTCCAATACTCAACTGAAAGACGCAATTAATTCCATAACCCAAGATGCGATTAATAACAGGCTTGCAAAAGCTGCTTCCTACTACGATATAAAAGATTATAATAACGCAATTGCAGAATACGCAAAAATAAATCCGCCTACTGCAGATTCTATGCTTGGAATAGCTTCAAGCTACCAAGCTATGGAAGATTACGACAATGCAATTACATACTACCAAAAAGCATTGCAGTTAAAACCTGTTGACTCTGATATCCCTTATTATATCGCTGTTTTATACGCCCAAAAAGAAGATTGGGCTAACGCAAAGTCTTATCTTGATAAATCTCTTGCAATAAATAAAAACAATGAAAAATCTCTTGATTTTATGCAGAGCGTAAATGAACAATTAAGCCTTAAATCGCTTAACAAAGCAATATCCTATTACGAAGCTGAAAAATACGACGACAGTTTGAAGTTACTAAACCAAATTCTTTCAACAGACGTATCAAATTCTTACGCATACTATTACAGAGGTATGATATACGATGCTAAGAACCAAAGGCAGCAGGCAATTGACGATTTTAAAAAGGCATACACATTAAATAAAGAATTTACAATTCTAAATTACATGATAGCGGCAGACTATGATGCACTAGGAAACACCAAAGAAGCCTTGAAATATTACAGCGACTATGCAAATTCAAATGCCGAAGACGATGAATATAAACAATATGCAAAATCACGTGCAGAAGAATTAAAAAATGGGAATTGAAGAACTTTTAAAAAGCAGGGTATCATTAGCGCCGATGGCAGGTATAACTGATTATGTTTTGAGGAGCCTAGTCAGAAAATACTCAACAGACTGTCTTATAACAACTGAAATGATAAGCTCCGAGTATCTGGCGCAAACACTTCAAGGCAGAAGCGGGGTGGAAATTTTAAAACGAAATCCTGATCATAGCCCCATATCTTATCAAATCAGCGGACACAAACCTAATTTAATGAAACTTGCAGCAGAAACTCTTACACCTATGGCTGATATGATAGATATAAATATGGGATGCCCTGTTAAAAAGGTTATAGGAGGTCAGGATGGATGCTCATTGATGCGAAATCCGAACCTGGCTTCAGATCTGGTAAAAGCAGTCAAAGACGGAACAGACAAACCCGTAAGCGTAAAATTCCGTCTTGGTTTTACAATGGACGAACTAAATTTTGTTGAATTTGGCCAAAAAATGCAAAGTGCCGGAGCACAGTTTATAACAATACACGGCAGGACTCGTTCTCAAATGTATTCAGGCAAGGCTGACTGGAAACTTATCCGGAAGTTAAAAGACAATGTTGATATTCCTGTTTTCGCAAACGGAGATATTACCTCAATTGATACCGCCATTGAGGCACTTGAACAATCTAAAGCCGACGGTGTCGCAATAGGCAGAGGTGCACTCGGAGATCCTTCTCTTATATTAAGAATTGAACACTATTTAAAAACCGGAAAAAAACTTCCACCGCCTTCGCTCGGTGAACGGATTAATATGTTAAAGTATCATCTTGAAGAAGAAATTAAACTTCGCGGGGAAATTACAGGGATAAAATTTATGCGTAAATTCTATCCCTATTACCTTTCAGGATTTCAAAACGCAAAGCACCTTCGCTCAAAGTTGGTTCTGGAAGAAAATTATGATAAAATAATTATAATTCTTAACAGCATTTAATTAACAAATTTTTAGACTTATTATAACAAAGGTATAAAGAACACAAACAACTCAAAGGAAAGATTAGCGGATAATAAAAATTTCCCCTGCAGATTACATTTTAGATTGCTTCAAAACAGTGTTAAAATGGGTTGACGAAGATCTTTTCACCAATTTGTAAGCCTACATTCGCTCAGGAGCTGCAACTGCCAGGATGTCAAGCGCATTTTTCAAAACGGTTTTTACAGAATAGACAAGAGCAATACGTGCTTTAGTAAGCTCTTTGTCATCGCTGATTACACGAACCGCATTATAGAATGAATGGAATTCTGCTGCCAGTTCCTGAACATAACGACAAATTGTATAAACCTGCCGTGTCTTAGCCGAATTTTCAATCAACGACTTGTATTCTTCAAGCTTCAAGACTAGTTTTCTGGCATCTTGAATATTATTTTCAAGCAAAGATTTATCAAAGTTTTCAATTAAATTTTTATACTCAGATTCAGACAAAATTGCAGGAACAGTTTTTCCGGATTCTGTATCTATTTTCGCATTGCTGGCATTTCTTATAATGGAACACGCTCTTGCATGTGCGTATTGGACATAAAAAACCGGATTCTCATCGGAATTTTTCTTTGCAAGATCAATATCAAAATCAAGCGTTGTATCTATATTCCTCATAGCCATCCAAAAACGGGTTGCATCAATCCCCACTTCATCAATCAAATCCTCTAACGTAACCATATTTTTACGTTTGCCCATACGAACTTCTTCGCCATTCACAACAAGGTTTACGAGCTGACCAAGAAGGATTTCGAGCTTATCCGGATCGTATCCGAGTGCCTCGATTGATGCTTTAACACGCGCCACATATCCATGATGATCGGCGCCCCAGATATCAATCATCCTGTCAAATCCGCGCTCAAGCTTTCCGATATGATAAGCTATATCCGCGGTAAGGTAAGTATTTGAACCATCAGCTTTTTTGATAACCCTATCCTGATCATCCCCAAATTCAGATGATTTAAACCAATCAGCACCGTCTTTTTTATAAATTTTTCCACTTGCTTTTAATTTATTAACGCATTCATCAACTTTGCCGGACTTATGAAGCGAAAGTTCCGAAAAGAAATTGTCAAAATGCACTCTGAATTTTTCCAGCAGGTCACGCTGAAGTTTTTCTTCATAATCTTTTGCAAAGTCACACAGCTCTTGAATATCTTCCGGCAGGCCATTATGATTTTTCAGGTATTCTTTTGCAACCGGAATTAAATAATCACCCGGATAATAATTTTTGCGTTCTGCCTCATCCACAGGAAAATCTACATTTTCACCCAACTCCTGACGAATTCTTATTGCAAGAGAATTGCCCAATTTTTGGATTTGGGAGCCTGCATCATTTATGTAAAATTCCTGATAAACATCATGACCGTAAAACTTCAAAAGGTTTGCAAGAACCGAACCCATTGCAGCCCATCTGCCATGTCCGATATGAAAAGGACCGGTTGGATTGGCAGAAACATATTCGAGAATAATCCTTTCTTTTTTGATATTTTCCGGTTTGCCAAATAATGATTTTTTTCTAATTATTTCATCAATAAGATTGCACAGAAGCTTATTACCTGCCTTAAAGTTAATAAATCCTGCTACTACCGTGAATTCATTATCATCCTTATCAATAAATTCAAGGATATTTTGAGCAATAACCGGCGGGGCAATTTTGGCTATGCGAGCAAGACTTGAGACATTAACCGCATAATCGCCAAAATCAGAATTTTTCGGTCTTTCAACAACAAGCGAGCCTTTTTCACACTCGGTCATCTGACCCAATTTATTTTCACTGACAGCTTTTTCTATTGCTTGTTCAACCTTATTCAAAAAATAATCTTTTATCATAGTCCTCTCCTGTAGCTTAATAATACCACAAACAATATAATATTTTTATGCTAAACTAAAAACGAGGGTTATTATGCGAAAAATATTAATTATAATTTTTATGTTTCTGGGATTTATAACACAGGCGCTTGCAAATGAAAATCCTGTATTGCCTGCAGAAAAGGGTATTGTTGAAAATATTCAATATACAGATATGGACAATATCCAAGGCGGAGAGCAAAATCAGATTAAGCAGGATGTAACGGTAAAAATTTTGACAGGCAGATTCAAAGGGGAAACCGTTGAACTTGATAATATGCTGACAGGCAATCCTGCCTATGACATTATGCTGTCAAAAGGCGACAGAATAATCCTTCATCTTGAACCACGGGTTGAATTTGTGGAAGATGTTTCCGATGTTGATTTTTTTATCTCTGATATAGAAAGGGTAAATTCAATATACATATTTACCGGAATATTTTTCTTTATGCTTTTGATAATCGGCCGTAAAAAAGGTGTCTTAAGTTTTATTTCAATAGTTGCAACTGTATCATTAATCTTCTTTGCAATGACACCTATGATTTTAAACGATGTATCTCCTATAATTGCATCATTGGTTGTATGCGTGCTTTCAACACTTATCACGATATATCTTGTCGGCGGATTTAACTACAAAAGTACATCAGCAATTCTTGGTACAATTTTAAGCGTCGGACTTGCAGCACTTTTATCAATATTTGCAATAAAACTTGCTACGCTTACAGGATTTGCAGGAGAAGAACCTATGTTTTTATACACTGCGCGTCCTGATCTTGATTTCACGGGGATTCTATCTGCATCAATGATGCTTGCCGCTCTGGGGGCTGTTATGGATACAGGAGTATCAATTGCAAGCACCATTAATGAAATTTATTTAACCGACAAAAACCTTTCAATAAAAGAGTTATTCAAATCAGGTATGAATGTAGGACGGGATATTATAGGAACAATGTCCAACACGCTTATTCTAGTTTATCTTGGAAGTTCTCTCCCGCTTGTACTTTTATCAAACAACATTGACTTAAACAAATTTTTCAACCTCAACCAAGTTGCAAGCGAAATCATCTCAGCACTTATCGGAAGCATTGCAATACTTGCTTGCGTACCGATTACAGCAATAATAAGCTCTTACTTAATTAAGACAAAACATGTTGAAGACTTCAGGTTTAATCATTACGGCGATTAAACATACCCAACAATCCGAAAAAATTTAAGTATCATAGCAGAATCACAACACAAAAAAGGGGCGGTCTTACGACCGCCCTCTGTATATAAAATTTGTTAACAGCTTGCAGAACAAGCCAAAGCCTGAGATTTAAGATCATCAGCCTTATTAACTTTTTCCCACGGAACATCAATATCCATTCTGCCCATATGGCCATATGCCGCAAGAAGCTGATAGAATTTCCCTCCGTTTTTAGCAGGTAAACCTCTCAAATCAAACTGTTTTATAATTCCTGCCGGGCTTAAATCAAAGTTTTTGTAAACCAATCCGGAAATTTCATCATCTGAAATTTTACCGGTACCGAAAGTATCAACCATAATTGAAACAGGTTCTGCAACACCTATTGCATAAGCCAATTCAATTTCACATTTTTCAGCCAATCCGGCAGCGACGATATTTTTTGCCACATATCTGGCCGCATAAGCTGCGGATCTGTCCACTTTTGTAGGATCTTTTCCTGAAAAAGCACCGCCGCCGTGTCTTGAATAGCCGCCATATGTATCAACAATAATCTTACGTCCGGTCAAACCAGCATCACCCTGCGGGCCGCCTACTACAAAACGTCCTGACGGATTTACAAGAATAATTGTCCTGTCATCAATCTTGATTGTCTCATTTTCAAAAACCGAGTCAATTACATATTTTGTAATATCTCGTTTTATAATCTCCTGAACTTTATAATTATCGGTTTCGCCGTTAATTTCCGGATCGTGCTGGGTGGAAATTAGAACAGTATGAATTCTTGAAGGTTTTCCGTCAACATATTCAACTGTAACCTGGGATTTGCCATCCGGTCTCAAGTAATTTAAAATACCCTGTTTTCTAACCTGAGCCAATCTCCGTGATAATTTATGCGCCAAACTTATCGGCAACGGCATCAATTCCGGAGTTTCATTACAGGCATATCCAAACATTATACCCTGATCACCTGCACCAAGGTTTTCAGTTTCACTAACTGATGTATCTGCATTATCAGAGCGGGATTCAAGGGCTTTATTTACCCCGCCTGCTATATCACAAGATTGTTCATCAATACTTGTTAAAACAGCGCAGTTTTTGTAGTCAAAACCACCGCCTTCAGTTCCTTTGTAACCGATATTTTTAATAGTATTTCTGACAACAGACGGAATATCAACATAACAATCTGCCGTAATTTCACCACAAACAAGCGCCATACCTGTTGTTACAGTTGTTTCTGCTGCAACGCGTGATTGGGGATACTTTGTTAAAAACTCATCCAAAATCGCATCAGATATCTGATCACAAACTTTGTCGGGGTGTCCTTCCGTTACTGATTCGGAAGTGAATAAAAAATTTTTTAGTGTCATTTGTTTTTCTCCTTAATTCTTTTACCGCCGGTAAGTTTTTTAATTCCAACCCGGCCACTCCATTTAGACCACATTATAACTTGCTAAAAATACAAAATCAAATAATTATTGAATTTTACTTAATATATGAAACACTTATTAACAGACCATCCGCCAGAACTTCTGCAACAGACCACCGCAAAGGATCTATACCGAGACTTTGAAGCTCACGTTCAATTAAGTTATTATCGCCAACAAACTTTATTTTTACGAACTCAGATGTAATCATAAAACCGATGCTCCAATCCAATCAAGGTAATCTTTTGTACCATCCTTTATATCAAGACTTATAACTTCTGGCACTTCATATGAATGGTTTTCAAGTATTTTTGCCTTTAATTCTTCAAAAAGTTCGGATTTTGATTTTATAAGCAAAAGAAATTCAGTATCTTTTACGACTTTACCTTGCCACCTGTATAAAGAAGCTACTGAGTCAATTATATTCACGCAGGCTGCAAGTCTGTTGGATACAAGTATATCAGCAATCTTTTCTGCATTTTCTCGTGAATTTGTTGTACATAAAACGATATTATACATAAAATCCCTCATGCAAAATTCAGTATATCAGCCGATAAAGGGACTTGAACCCTTGACCTACGCATTACGAATGCGTTGCTCTACCAACTGAGCTATATCGGCAT
>CAYYAG010000013.1:0-29247 GCA_964470005.1 uncultured Muribaculaceae bacterium | reverse complement strand
GGCATTAATTTTATTTTAACGGATTTTTGTTGGTAGAGCAAGCTCTACATATTATAAAATCCGTTCCGCTTCACTCCACCGAGAGAGGCAAACCTGCCACATTGTCAAAAATCATTCTACGGTAACAGATTTTGCCAAATTTCTTGGCTGGTCAACATCTTTACCTAAAAATTCAGCAATGTAATAGGCAATTAATTGCAGCGGTATCACTGCAATTATTGGAGATAAAAGCTCCTGAACATCCGGAACTCTTATTATACATTCAAACAGGTCATCCAGCTTCGAATCACAAGAATTTGTCAGTGCAATCATCCTTGCATTTCGTGCCTTTGCTTCTTCGCTGTTTGAAAGAAGTTTTTCATAGACGACACCTTTCATAAGTATTGATAATACAGGCATTGTTTCATCAAGCATTGCAATCGGTCCATGTTTCAACTCACCTGCAGCATATCCGGTTGCGTTTATGTAGCTGATTTCCTTCAACTTCAATGCACCTTCAAGCGCTGTCGAAAGATTTATTCCACGCGCAACATAGATGAAATCTTTTGTACCTGAAAATTTTCTGGCACATTTTTGAATTTCATCAGTATTTGAAAGAATTTGTTCTATTTTTTGCGGTAAAAGAATCAATTCATTCTTAATTGACTGAATTATAGAGATATCCGTACTATTTTTAATCTCTGCCATGTATAATGACAGAAGATAAAATGCCATCAATTGGGCTATATAAGACTTTGTAGCCGCAACTGAAACTTCTATACCTGCATTCACTGATAAAAGACTGTCTGCCTCACGCGCCATGGATGAATCCGGACGGTTTGTAATAATAAGGATATGAGATCCTTTTGATTTTGCTTGTTTTATTGCCGTCAAGGTATCAGCAGTTTCACCTGACTGAGAAACCCCTATAACAAGGGTATGTTTATCGGTAACAGTATGCCGGTATATATACTCACTTGACGCCTCAACATCAACCGGAATATCACAAAATGTTTCAATTAAATACTTACCGACCATTGCTGCATGAAGTGAAGTTCCGCATGCAATAATCTGTATTCTGTTTAAATTTTTCAAAGTATCCTTGGTAAGTTTGACTTCATCCAAAACTACCGGTTCAGATGCTGTATGGAGTTTCCCGGTCAGGATATTTCTAATTACATCCGGCTGTTCGTGAATCTCTTTCAGCATAAAATGTTTATAGCCCATTTTGCTCAATGCAACAGGTTCCCAAGGTAAAAGCTCAATTTTGTTATAAGCTTCATGACCGTCTTTATCAATCAATTTCATTGAATCCGGAGTTACTGTAACAATTTGGTTTTCTGAAAGATACATTGCTTTCTTGGTGTATTTTATTATAGCCGGCACATCTGATGCTATAAAATATTCACCCTCACCTATCCCAATAAGAAGCGGGGCATTACGTTTAGTTGCAACAATTGTATTTTTATAATCGTTATGCATAACACATAGAGCATAAGCACCGTCAATTTCCTTTGTGGCAAGCCTGACAGCCTCTGTTAAATCTTTCACCTCATCGTATTTTTTAGCAATAAAGTGCGCAACGACTTCCGTATCTGTTTGTGATTTAAAAACACAGCCTTCTTTTTCCAATTGTTCTTTTAATTCTTTATAATTTTCTATAATTCCGTTATGAACAAGAACAAGGTTACCATGATTGCAGGTGTGCGGGTGTGCGTTCAAAACTGTCGGTGCACCATGCGTTGCCCAACGGATATGGCCTATACCCATTGTAGACTTTACGAATTCTGAAACGTAAGATTTTAACTCCTCCCGCAAGTTTTTTAGTTTACCGATTGCCTTGTAGACTTTTATGTCTCCGTCACATTTTACAGCAACTCCGGATGAGTCATAGCCCCTGTATTCAAGCTGTTCCAGGCCGTCCAATAAAATATCAACTACCGGTCTGTAACCCACATATCCTACTATTCCGCACATAAGTTTCTCCTCTATAAAAAATATTCTAACATCAAAAAACTGTTTTTTTAAATATTTTTATAAAAGTTTTACATGAATATGCCACCCAATCTGTTAGAATGAGTGGCACTAAATTAAGAAACTATTGGTCTGTTTTGACAAACTGAATTTCATCGTTGTCAACATCAATTATAAGCTTGTCGCCACGCTTGAATTTCTGTTCAAGAATCCGTTTGGAAAGCGGATTTTCAACCAGCTGCCTGATAACCCTTTTCAACGGTCTTGCACCATATACAGGATTGAACCCGCGGGTTGCAAGAAATTCTTTTGCTTCCTCTGTTATATCAAGTTCAATTTCTTGATCGGCAAGAAGTTTTCTTAAATAATCCGTCTGAATATCCACAATTGCACTCAATTGCTGTAATGTTAATGCTTTGAAGAAAATTATCTCGTCAATCCTGTTTAAAAATTCAGGTTTAAACTTTGTTCTCAAAAGCGCCAAAATATCTTCCTTTGTCTTGTCAAAGTCTGATTGGTTAAGCATAGAATCAAGTGTTTTTTCAAGGATAATATCACTTCCAAGGTTACTCGTCATAATAATTAATGTATTTTTGAAATCTACAACTCTGCCTTTGGAATCCGTTAAACGTCCGTCATCAAATATTTGGAGCATTATATTGAAAACATCCGGATGGGCCTTTTCAATCTCATCAAATAACACAACAGAATACGGTTTTCTTCTTACAGCCTCAGTCAATTGACCGCCTTCTTCATAGCCCACATATCCCGGAGGAGCCCCGACAAGTCTTGCGACATTGTGCTTTTCCATATATTCAGACATATCAATACGTATAAGTGCATCCTCATTGTTAAACATAAATTCTGCAAGTGCCTTTGCAAGTTCAGTTTTACCGACACCTGTAGGCCCTAAGAAAAGAAACGTACCAATAGGTCTTTTCGGGTCTTTTAAGCCTGATCGCGCACGACGAATTGCGTCAGAAACAGTTGTGACAGCTTCATCTTGTCCTATTAAGCGTTTATGCAAAATTTCTTCCATATTAATAAGTTTTTGCATCTCACTTTCAACAAGCTTTGTTACCGGTATTCCGGTCCATTTGCTTACGACTTCCGCAATATCGCCCTCATCAATTTGTTCTTTGAGCAACTGATTATCATTTTTGTCACGATTTTCACATGCTTTAAGCTGCTTTTCCAATTCAAGAAGTCTTCCGTACTTAAGTTCGGCTGCCAGTTGCAAGTCAGTATTTCGTTCAGCTTCTTCAATTTGTTTTTTAACTTTATCTATTTCATCTTTAATTGCAGCTTCGCCAATTATCGAAGATTTTTCCTGTTCCCACTGAATTTTCAACTTATTAATTTTTTCTTCCAAATCCGTAATCTGCTTTGTCAAATCTTCAACTTTTGCTTTAGCCTCATCGTTTTCTTCTTTTTTAAGCGCTTCGCGCTCGATTTCATACTGAATTTTCTGACGCATCATAGAATCAATTTCTTCCGGCATTGAATCAATTTCGATTCGCAAAGAAGACGCGGCTTCATCAATAAGGTCAATTGCCTTATCCGGTAGAAAACGGTCTGTTATGTATCTGTCGGAGAGCTTTGCTGCTGCAATAAGTGCACTATCAAGAATACGAACGCCATGGTGAACTTCATACTTTTCTTTTAAACCTCTCAAGATACTTATTGTATCTTCAACACTTGGTTCGTCAACCATAACCGGCTGAAAACGACGTTCTAACGCAGGATCTTTTTCAATGTACTTTCTGTATTCATTTATTGTTGTTGCACCGATTGTTCTCAATACACCACGTGCCAGCATAGGCTTTAAAAGATTACCTGCATCCATTGAGCCTTCTGTTGCACCAGCGCCGACAACTGTATGAAGTTCATCTATGAACATTACTATATCACCGTTTGAATCTTCTACTTCTTTAAGAACTGCCTTCAAACGTTCTTCGAATTCACCTCTGAATTTTGCACCGGCAACAAGAGCACCCATATCAAGTGAAATCAGTTTAACTTCCTTTAAGCTTTCAGGCACATCTCCCCTTACAATACGCTGAGCCAAGCCTTCAACTATTGCTGTTTTACCAACACCCGGCTCACCAATTAAAACAGGGTTATTTTTGGTGCGTCTGTTTAATACCTGTATAATCCTCCGGACTTCTTCGTCACGACCGATTACCGGATCAAGTTTACCTTTCCTTGCAAGCGCTGTTAAATCTGTTGAATATTTTTCCAGTGCTTTCATATTTTCTTCTGCATTTTTATTATCCACTTTTTTATTACCTCTTATCTTTTTCATTACATTTAAAATAGTATTTGGACTTACTCTGAAATCAGCCAAAATCTTCTGGATATTAGAATTTTCCAGCCTTGACATAGCAAGGAGAATATCTTCAACACTTATAAAATCGTCTTTCAGTTCGTCTGCCACATCTCCGGATAAATCCAAAAGTCTGTTGGTTTCCTGTGACAAGAACAATTGCTGAGAATTTTGCAGACCTGATATTGTCGGAAAAGACTTTATGGCCGCAACAATTCTATCTATAAATGATTGTGACAAAAGTTTTAATTCACCAAGATAATCCTTGATTATACCGTTATCTTTTATCATTGCAAGCATAATATGCTCAGGTTGCATTTCTGTATTTTTATTAGAATTTACAAGGGCATTCGCACTTGACAGAAGCTCCTGTGAATAATTTGTAAAACGATTAATATCAACCATTAAAATCCACTCCTTTTATTCTTATAGTTTTATTTTAACCATAATTTTAAAAAAATCAGTTTTTTTTAATGTTAAATTAATAATTAGTTTATTTTTTATAATAAATATGAGCAATTATCGCAAAAATTCGTTTTTTTTTTGAGGAAACTATACTTCCTGCAAAACATCCGTTGTTTTAAACTTTTTAGATGAGTGTATATTTATGTATTCTTTCAAGAGTTCAAAACATACTGTACAAACTTTTTCAGTAGCTTTTTCCTCATATTCCGACTTGTAATCAAAATCAAATTGCACAAGTGCGTTCAAAAAATCACGCAATCTGTGATGCATAATTGTTTTCAGGTGCAGAGTCTCATTACATTTGGAGCAGACAACACCTCCCATGCCGGCAGAAAAATACATATTTTTGCTATCCAGATAACACCCGCAACAAAGACACGTCTCAAATTCAATGCCAAAGCCTGATATCTGCATCATTTTTAACTGGAATTTTATAACAGATATTAAAATCTGCACTTTATTTTCTGCCTCGGAAATCCGTTCAAGAGCCTTATATAAAAGTTCATAGACCTCTTTTGAACACGGATCATCTTCCACTCCAAAATTACTGACAACTTCAGTTATGTAAAATGAATAAAAAATTTTATCCATATCTCGGCGAGTTTTATTAAAAGTATTCAACACATCAGCCTGGCAGATTCTATCAAGAGTTTTGCCTTTATAGAGCATAAGCTTATTTGCGACCAAAAGATCCATTCTGGCGCCGAGTTTGCTTTTAGGTTTTTTTACACCTTTTGCAACACCTTTTATAAGCCCTTTATCTTTTGAATACATAACAATAATCTTATCCGCTTCAGACAGATTATATGCTTTTAAATTTATAGCATCGGTAACAAAGTTATTCATTAATTATCCATGCCTGTACCGTGGAATACGCCTCTAAGCATTTGTTTGAGTTCATTCTTATTACTTGATGCCGAAAGTGCAGCCTCTTTCGTTATATCACCGCGTTGAAACATTTCATATAAAGACATATTCAGTGTAATCATATTATTAAAAGAACCTTTTTTAACAAGGTCATAAATCTGCTCAAGTTCATTCTTCTCAATAAAATCTTTAATAGTTGAAGTAACCACAAGGATTTCACATGCCGGATGTCTGCCAACACCGCCTGCCAGAGGCACAAGTTTTTGAGAAACTGTTCCTCGTAATATTTCAGCCAATTGATTTCTTACAAACGGTCTGTCTGCGGGCGTGAACATATTTATAATTCTATTAACAGTCTGAATGGCATTATTTGTATGGATTGTTGCAAAAACAAGGTGACCGGTTTCAGCCGCTTTCAAAGCATTACTTGCTGTTTCCTTATCACGAATTTCACCAATAAATATAACATCCGGATCCTGTCTCAAAGCATATTTTATACCATCCGAATACGACGGAGTATCGACAAGCAACTGGCGCTGAGAAATAATTGATTTTTTGTTATTAAAAATGAACTCCACCGGATCTTCAATTGTAATAATATGCTTCTGATAATGGGTATTTATATGCTCAAGCATGTATGCCAGTGTTGTAGATTTTCCTGAGCCAGTAGGACCTGTCACCAGAACAAGACCATTATCAAATTCAGTAAACTGATTTATTGCCTCCGGCAAATATAAATCCTGAAGATTTTTAATAGTATATGGTATTACACGTATTGCAACCGCATATTTAGCAAGTTGACGAGAAACATTCACACGGAAACGAGCCGTACCGTTTATTTCATAAGCAAAATCCACATCCAACATGCTTTTTATACTATCTTTTAAATGCTGCGGAACAAGCTCATAGCATGCCTGAACAACATCCGCATCTGTTAAAACATGCATATCTGTTTTAATAATTTTACCATCACACCTGACTGAAGGATATTCTCCAACATGCAAATGTATATCTGAGGCACCTATACTCACTGCCTTTTTTAAAAATTCAATTATATTAAATTCTTCCATGAAGCTATCCCCTAAATTGAATTATAACATTTCATTATTATGTTGACAAGAGTAAATTATCTCGTTCTATTTTTAATAGCCTCTTGTAAATACCTGGGCCAAATACAAACTTAAAGCAATGCTCCTCTGTATTTTCAACATTGTTAAGATATATTTACAAAAATCTATAAAAGGGCAATTATTATGCAGAAATTTTTTTTATATAAATGTAAGGGAAATTTAAAAAGTTAATAATTGGATATTAAATGATGCAAATTTTCAGTTCTTGAAGTTGTAAGGACAGAAAAAAGAAAAAGTTTTTTATACTCTCTCTCTTAATATCCTCGTGTTTATTTAATGTTGCCGAATAATCTTTGGCAACTTTTCTTTTATATCAACAGTTTCATGGAATAAATCAAACAATCCGAAAGTGTTGATTTATTTTTTGCCCATTTTTAGCCATTTGCTAAAGATTGACTCTTACATATATTTAATATTAAACTCACATAGCACTATCTACTGACGTAACAGGTATATCTTCATGCGTTTCAATATATTTAACAGCATAAACTGCGCCTACAGCCCCATCTGAAGCTGCTGTTATAACCTGACGCAAAGGGGTTTGTCTTACATCACCCACGGCAAAAACACCGTCAACAGATGTTTTCATGGTTTCATCCGTTATAATAAAACCGCCTTTATCCTGCTCAATTTGTCCATTAAACAATTCTATATTAGGTGTCATACCAATATATGGGAAAACACCATTTACAAAGAGCTCGGAAAGGTCATGTGATTTAACATTTTCAATAATAACAGAATTAACCAAATCCTCACCTTTAATCTCTTTAACAATTGAATCCCATACAAATTCAATTTTTTCATTTTTAAAGGCTCTTTCCCTTACTATTTTATCAGCTCTTAAGGCATCACGTCTATGGATTACAAAAACTTTGTCCGCAAATTTGGTAAGATACATAGCCTCCTCAACAGCAGCGTTCCCACCGCCCACAACTGCAACCACTTTATTTTTATAAAAAGCCCCATCGCATATAGCGCAATAACTTACCCCTCTGCCGACAAATTCCTTTTCGCCCGGGACACCGAGTTTCATAGGCTGGGCACCAGTTGCAATAATTATGGTTTTTGCCCGAAATTCATACTCGTTTGTCAAAATTATCTTAGGATTTGATATTAAATCTACATGTTCAATTTCCTGCATAGGAAATTTTTTTATTCCAAACTTATCTGCGTGTTCCTCAAACTTTTCCATCAAATCAAACCCGCCTATTGTCACAAATCCCGGGTAGTTCTCCAACTCCAGATAGTTGGAAGGCTGACCGCCAAACATATTTATATCAACAATTGCTGTTGAAACAGCACCGCGTGATGCATAAATTCCTGCAGAAAGTCCTGCCGGACCGCCGCCTAAAATTACTGTATCAAATTCCCTAACCTGCATCTTTATCCTCACTTAATACTTGTACCTGCTATCTTTTCACCTTGAAGCAAATAAACTGCCCTGACAGCTTTTATAACAGAACTATCCACATCAGAAAGCGTTTCAAGAACAAGCGTATTTGTCCCTGAAAAACTGTCACCTACAAGTTTTATCTCAACCGTATCCGTCAAAACCTGCCCGCCATAGTTTCCCTGCTTTGTAAATCTGATTGCATCATCGCCCACATAACTCAATGTTATAGAGGCTGATGCACCCGTAAAAGGGTTTGTAAGATTAATGACGTCGCCGGTTTTGGATAAGTTCCAGATATCTGTATTTTCTTTTTTAAACTGCCCGGGACTGTTTGTTTCTGACAGTACAGATTTGACACGCCAGGTGCCATAAAATGAATTTGGTAACTTTTCCTGTAATGAGATACCTGCCTTTAACACACTACTATTATAATCCTCACTTTTGCCGGCATTTAGAGAAAAAGTAAGTACAAACAACGACAATATAAAAAACTTTATAATTTTTTTCCACATAATATTTAATATAACAGAAATTTATCCTAAATCAATTAAGTACCATTTTTTCACGAAGAAGGTTTGCAGATTCTTCATAGCCAACACGTCCCATCAGGGCGTAAGTATAATTTTTTGCCTGTTCCACGCCGGGCTGATCAAAAGCATTAATATTATATAGCGAACCTGCAATTGCAGTTTGAATTTCAAACATATATAGAAGCTGACCTATATAATAACCGTTGATTTCAGGCAATGTAATCGTAATTGTAGGCTTTTTATAATCCATCAGCGTAATCCTGGTTGAATCAGCCTCCGCATTCAACAAGTCATTTACTGTTTTTCCGCCCAGATAACCAATTCCCGTGTATTCAAAAATCTTTGGTATCACAAGATTTTTATCAAACTTTTTAACTCTTATAAAATTAATAACCTTATCATTCGGCCCTTCATTATACAACTGAATTTGTGAATGTTGATCTGTAGCGCCAAGTGCTTTAACAGGAGTCGGGCCTATATGAACGGTTTCACCAATAAGATTTCTTTCTTTGCCCAAAGATTCTGCCCATAGCTGTGCGTACCAATCAGCAACATATCTCAAACGGCTTGAATATGGCATCATTACCGAAATATTTTTACCCTTTTGGGTATCCATAAGAAAGTGGATTAAAGCATTCTGAGCCGCAATATTTTCTCTGATGTCAGTATTTTTAAGGATTAAATCCATATCCTTAACACCGTTTATTATATCATCAATATCAAGTCCAACAAGCGCAAAGGGTAAAAGTCCGACAGTAGAAAATACCGAAAACCTCCCGCCCACATCATCGGGAATAATAAAAGTTTTATAACCTTCCTGCTCTGCAATCTGCCTTAATACCCCGATATTTTTATCGGTAGTTGCCACAATATTTTTTCTGTAGTCGTCGCCAAGTTCAGCTTCCAGGCGATTTTTTATTATCATAAACTGAGACATGGTTTCCGCAGTTGAGCCTGATTTTGTAATAACATTCACTAAAGTCTTTGATAAATCCAAAACATCCAAAAGTCCTTCAATAGAATCCGGATCAATATTATCAAGAAAAAATATTCTGGGATAACCTTTTCTCTGTTCAGGTGACAACAAATTCCAATAGGGTTTCAAAAGAGCTTCCGTCACCGCAAGTCCGCCGAGAGCAGATCCGCCTATACCTAGCACAAGAATATTTTCAAATCTGTTTTCAACAAGTGCCGCATACTCTTTTACATACCATACAGTTTCTTCACTATAGCCCAAATTCATCCACCTGAGCCACTGGCCCGGTTTGTCTTTTCTCTTATTTAAATCAAGTATAATATTTGCGATTGCTTCTTTAAATTCATCAAATTTTTGTTGAATATTCAAACCGTTTTCTTCACCGATAAGCGATGAGTCGGCATATCTATAGTTCAGCTCAATCATATATCGCTCCCTTAATATGATTATACCTAATCAAAGTCGAAATGCAAGGGTAAATTTTACAATAAATTTTAGCCCGACTCAGCATAAGGATTAAGATACACCCGTTTTATCCGCTCCTAAAGTTTTGGAAGGACGAGCCGGTCGTTTTCTTTCCTCCAGACGTTTTTGCTTATATCCATAGCTTGCGTATATCAACACACCCATCAGCAACCATAGTGGAAAATAAAGGGAAGAAGTTGTCAAATACTTCATTGAATATGCCATTAAACCTCCGCAGGTAAGTATTCCCAAAATAGGAAATAACGGCGTGAACGGAACCTTAAATGGCCTTGGTCTTTCCGGCTCTGTTTTTCTCAAAATCAATACCGCAATACATATTATGATAAATGAAGTAAATGTACCAAAGTTACAAAGTTCTGCAGATATGCTCAGATCCATAAACAATGCACAAATAATAACCACCGCTCCGGCTATCCAGGTTAAAACATGCGGAGTTCTGTATTTTCTATGTATTAGCCTTAAAGATTTAGGCAGAAATCTGTCTCTGCTCATTGCATACAAAATCCTCGTTGTTCCCAGCTGATAAATCAAAAGAACTGATGTTAATGCACACAATGCCCCAATTGATAAAAGCCCTGCGAACCAGTCTTTTCCAATCATGCGCATGGCATGCGCAATAGGCGCCTGTGTATCAATATGGTGAAGCGGTACAGTTCCCGTCAAAACGAGTGCAACCAGAACATATAAAACCGTACATAAAATAAGTGTTCCTAAAATAGCTATAGGCAAATCTCTTTGAGGATTTTCTGTTTCTTCTGCCGTTGTAGATATTGCATCAAAACCTATATACGCAAAGAATATTATAAATGCGCCCATAAAAATTCCTTCAAACCCGTTCGGGGCGAAAGGTGTCCAATTTTCCGGTTTTACATAAAAAGAACCTACAATAATAAAAGATGTTATCATCAACATATTTATACCGACCATAATACTGGCAACCCTTGTTGATTCTTTTACACCTCTGATCAAAAGTAAGGTTAACACAAGCACTATGGCTATAGCCGGCAGATTAATTGCTACAGGTATTTTGTCAAAAATAAACGGCATCTGCGTATGGGGATCAAGCCCGTATTTATCGCAATAAGCAAACATAAATCTGTAATCATTCCTTAACCACATCGGAAAATCAGTTACAAAAGCAGGAAGAATATGCTTAAATCCTTTCAAAAATTGCGCGAAATATCCTGTCCAAGCGCTTGCAACAGTAATATTACCGATAGCATATTCAAGCATTAAAATCCAGCCGACCATCCACGCCATAAATTCACCCATAGTAGCATAAGTATAGGTATAAGCGCTTCCTGCAACAGGAATCATAGCTGCTATTTCAGAATAGCAAAGTGCAGAAAATACACACGCAATCGCTGCCAGCGCCATTGAGATAATAATAGCCGGGCCGGCACCGGCACCTTCAGGTCCGCCCTGAATGGCACTACCGATTATCGTGAAAATTCCCGTCCCGACAACCGCGCCTATCCCTATTACTATAAGGTCAAAAACATTCAATGTTTTTTTCAGCTCTGATTTTTTGCTCACCGCAATAAGTTCGTCGGGGCTTTTTTTGATTAACATATTTGCTATTACTGTCTTTATTGCCATTTATTTATATACTTCCTGTTTTTTATAGTGAACTTTTTCATTATGAATTTTATTTTCATTCAGTCTGTTTTTAACAAACCCGTACAGCAGATAGATTATTGCACCAACACCAAGCCAAACAGGGAATAAAAGTGCTGAGCTTGAAGGCTGCATTGACTTATACACCATTAACCCCCCGCACGTAATTATACCGAGTGCCGGTACAACCGGTGAAAACGGAACCTTAAACGGTCTTGGTCTTTCCGGATCTGTTTTTCGCAAAATTAATACCGCTACACAAACAATTATAAAAGAAGTAAATGTGCCATAGTTACACAATTCTGCTGCCACATCCAAATTCAATGTTAAAATCCCGACAACTGCCAACCCGCCTACAGTCCAGGTCAAAAGCGCAGGTGTTTTGAATTTAGGGTGAAGTCTTTGAAATCTTTTAGAGATAAAATGATCTCTGCTCATTACATACAAAATCCTTGTAGCAGCCATTTCAAGAACCAACAGAACAGAAGTAAGACCTGCAAGTGAACCGATAGAAATCAACCCTGCCGCCCAATTTTGTCCGACAAGCGACATACAATAGGCCATAGGCGCTTTCAAAAATGCAGCCGGGACAGGTGCAGCCGTATCCTGCATACCGGTCAATATTAATGCAACAAGGACATACACAACCGTTGTCACAAACAATGAACCGATAATTCCAATAGGCAAATCCTTTTGCGGATTTTTGCATTCTTCTGCCGCAGTTGCAAGTGCGTCAAAACCAATATAAGCAAAAAAGATTAAAAAAGCACCGGCAAATATTCCCTCAATTCCGTTAGTAGCAAAGGGTGTCCAGTTTTCAGGCTTAACATAAAAAGCACCGGCAATAATAAATAAAGCAATTACCGCAAGTTTTACAAATACCATAATACCTGCCATTTTTGCGGAATCTTTTGTACCTTTTACAAGAATTGCAGTAATTAACAATACAATTAATATAGCCGGAAGATTTATACAAATAGGCACACCAAAAATATGCGGTACAAAAGTATCCGGACTTGATGCCACAATTCGGGAAGCTGAAAACGGATCATTTACAAGCCAAACAGGAGGATTTGAAAGCCAAGCAGGCAAAAACCTGTCAAATCCGCTCAGAAACTGCACAAGATGGTTACTCCAAGCACATGCAACCGCAATGAATCCGATTGCATATTCAAGCATCAACACCCAACCGACCATCCAAGCCGCAAATTCACCGAGTGTTGCAAACGTATAAGTATAAGCACCACCCGCAACCGGTATCATGGTTGCGAATTCGGAATAGCACAATGCTGAAAATATACATGCAATTGCGGCAATTACCATTGAAACCATCAATGCCGGACCCGCACCGAGCGATGAGTCACCGCCGGCTGCTGCAATTCCAACAACGGCAAATATTCCGGAACCTATAATTGCACCGACGCCTAAGATAATTAAATCCCACACGCCGAGTGTTTTTTCAAGACCGGCTTTACCTGCGTCTGCAATCATTTCATCGGGGTTTTTAATTCTTGTAATTGTTTTTAAAAAATTGCGGGTTAAAGTCGCGCGACTGTATTTTTCTGCCATTCATCTTCCTTTACTTACAAAGAGGGAAACCCATTTGTTCTCTTTGGTCTACGTACAATTTTGCAACAGCTGATGCCATTGTTCTAACTCTGTTTATAAAGTTGATTCGTTCATCCTTGCTTATCACCCCTCTTGCATCAAGAAGATTAAAGGTATGAGAGCATTTCAAAACATAATCGTAAGCAGGCAAAACAAGTTTTGCCTTAACACAATTATCCACCTCTTTTTGATACAAATCAAACATTGTAAACAATGACTTTGCATCAGAAACTTCAAAATTATATTTAGACTGTTCAATTTCGTTTTGAAGGTAAATATCGCCGTATTTCAAGGTATCATTCCACATAATATCAAAAACGGATTCTTTATTTTGCAAATACATTGCGATACGTTCCAATCCGTAAGTCAATTCAAGCGCAACAGGTTTAACCTCAAGCCCGCCAACCTGTTGAAAATAAGTAAACTGAGTAATTTCCATACCGTCAAGCCATACTTCCCAGCCCACACCGGCAGCGCCTAAAGTCGGGGATTCCCAGTTATCTTCAACAAACCTCACATCGTGTTCTTTTAAATCAATCCCCATTGCTTCAAGGCTTTTAAGATAAAGTTCCTGAGCATCATCTGGAGAAGGTTTCAAAATAACCTGAAACTGATAATAATGTCCGAGCCTGTTGGGGTTTTCTCCGTATCTTGCATCAGTCGGACGGCGGCAGGGTTCTATCATGGCTGTATTCCAGGGTTCCGGTCCCAAAGCTCTTAAAAATGTCGCAGGGTTCATTGTTGAAGCACCTTTTTCAATATCATAAGGCTGTTGGATTATGCACCCGTAATCCGACCAAAATTTTTGTAAGTTAAATACTAATTCCTGAAAATTCAATGCCATATAACCGCACCTTTATTGTAAAAATTACACTCGTTCGTTCATAATACGACAGACATAGTAAAATTGCAATTAATTTGTTAAAAACTATTAATTTATATGTTATAATAAATACAAGGAGAATCAGATTATGGCAGACAAAATAGTAATATTTTCAGGTAAACAGTATTCTGGGAAAGACACCGCCGCAAAGATTATGCTTGATGCAATGCCGGATTTCAAACGCTGTGCAATGGGTGATATTATAAAACTAACCTACGGCAAGGAAAAAGGTCTGACCTATGAAGAAATCGAAAAAAACAAAGCCGAATACCGTCAGGATTTAATCAACCTTGGCAACTGGGGGCGAGCGCAAGATGCGGATTACTGGCTGAAGAAAATTCTTGAACAACCCGGAAATATTATCGTAACAGATGTTCGAGTACCGCACGAATATGATGTATTCAAAAATTCCGGTGCAATTACTATAAGGGTCGAGGCCTCACGTGAAACACGCGCTGCACGGGGTAAGCTTATAGGCGAAAGTGATGTAACTGAAACAGGACTGGACAACATTAAAGACTGGGATTACATAATAGATAACAATTCGGATTTCGCGGCGCTTGAGGCACAGGTTAATAAAATTATTGAGGAAATTCTATAGTGACAGGCGATTATAAAAAACTTTTGAAGAAAAAGAAGAAAAAATATTGCGACACAAAAACCATGGGCGTCAATATTGATAAAAACGAATTCTACGAAATAGTTTTGTCCAACTCCGCTCACCCTGAACATAATATAAATTCTTCCTGGTGATTAAAAATTATTAACAACATAATAAAAAGCCCGCAATTTGCGGGCTTTTTATTATGTTGGATTCTCATATTAGTAAAATGTTATTTTTTAAGAATTCTATGTTTTTTTAGGAAACATGTTTGCCCACATGTCTTGCAGTCCTTTATGAATATCATTCAACTTCCTTACGGGGTCACCTTCACCATAATGTTTTGAGATATCCATTACGGACTTCACATCTGCGGCAACCTGGGATTTAATACCTCCAAGGTCCATGTCACAAACTGCCTTTCCTTGTTTCATAGAAATCTCTACTGCTGATTCCAACGGATGTTTCAGTGTTTTATTAGCGTCTAATATACCGTTAAAACTTACTGGTTGACCTGTTTTAGTAGTAGGAAGTGAACCTCTTAACTGCAGAATCGGTTTTGCTCCATTTTTGTCAATGCCTCCAGCTACATACCCGATATATTTTTTACCTGAATATGCGTTTACTCGACCTGTTACGGTATTTTTTCCGCCCTTAACTCCAAAATCTAATTTAATATCCTTATGTCCAAGTTCTCGTAAAGTTTTTACAAAACTATCCGCTTCCGGAATTTGTTTTAATGCTGAATTTGGAAGTGTACCTTTTGCTTTAAAACCTTTACTCATAATTGTTTTCACTGCTTTTCCTTCTGAATAGATTAATTTTCTTACTATTGCTGTAATTGACATAACTAACTCCTTTCTTTTTCCCTAAAAATTTTTGTGTATCACCTGTGTGAAATCGATTCCCCTTACCACTGATATAAAAAATTTGACATTTTTAAAATTGACCTTAAAAATGAAATTAAACTGCGTAATTTTTAAAAAATACGAAACAGCAATGCTTTCCAGCTTCATATTTCTTAATAATTTATGAGATAAAAACTCATAAATATAAAAATTAACGCAACATTTCCTCATTTTTCTTTTTCAAAAAAGCTGGTATCCTATCATTATGGACATAAAAAGACAGCTTGGATACAAGATAAAGCGACTGAGGCAAAAAAAAGGATTAACGCAGGAAAAGCTTGCTGAAAAAGCGGAGATATCCACGCGGTCGCTTGCAGGGATTGAGACAGGCGAAAATTTTATGACCGCACAGACCATGGAAAAAATCCTTGACTGTCTTGGGATTACTATTGATGAACTGTTTACGGCAGAACATTTAAAGCCTACCGAGGATTTGATAACGGAAATTGACGCAATTATTGATTCAGTAAAAGACGACCGCGACAAAATTGAAAACATCTACAAAGTAGTTAAGGCTATAATTTTAACCTAAAACAAACTAAGCTGGCAATGCGGTACAGTTTTAGCATCTGCTGCGATTTCAATATTCGCTTCTGCATCAGTAAATCGTAATTTTTGAGAATTTTCTTCTTCCTGTTTTGCGAAATGCTTATTCAGGAAAGATTTTCTGTGATACTTGCAAAGCCCGTACTTATCTATTGCATCAAGGTGATCTTTGGTTAAGTAGCCTGCGTTGTGCGCCCAGCCGTATTGTGGAAATTCCGCATCAAGCTTTTCCATATACCTGTCGCGGGTAACCTTTGCAAGTACACTTGCAGCGGCAATCGAAGCAGATTGGGCATCGCCTTTTATTACGAATTTTTGTGAATAATTCAAATATTTGATGAATCTGTTTCCGTCAACAAAGACAATTAGCTTATGGCACGGCAGCTCAAATTCATTACACAAACGATTATAAACTTCATCGCATGCCGTTTTCATGGCTTTTAAAGAAGCGTTCAAAATATTAATTTCTTCAATTTCATCAACCTCGACACAGGCAGTCGCGTTAATCGTGTTATTTAAAATCACATCATAAATGCTTTCACGCTTCTTTTTTGTAAGTTGCTTGCTGTCGTTCAAAACCATTAAATCTTCAATTAATTTCCTGCTTTTCTCTCTGAAACACACTGCACTTGCAAAAACTCCGCCTGCAGCAGGACCTCTGCCAGCCTCATCAGTACCTATTACAGTCCTGTCATCCTGCATATCAAAAGCAAAAAGCTTTATAATCGGTGAATCCTCCGTAAGTTCAGTATTAAGACGGCGGCTAACTTGTTTACTTATCCGCTCTTTTTCTTCCTCCGTATGTTTTTCCATACTTTCTTTATCAGTATATTTTTTAATTTTTTCACTTTTCACTAACATCGTCTAATATAAACTTCCCTATTTTGCCTTCTCTAAAATCTTTTAATACATAAACACTCGTCCGTTCAATATCGGCTTTCCCGCCTGATATAATCCAGTTGCGAGAAAGTGCAATATTTTCAAGCGAAACCTCCTCAACTTTATAGTAATCTTTAACAGCCTGAGGATATTTTGAACTTAAAAGTTCCAGAAGCTCAACAGCAGCAAGCTCATTTGAATAAGCATTTTCAGATACCGAATTTACAAAGGCAAGTTTTTGCGCAACCTGCTGATTTTCCTGTTTCATCGGAATAATACCCGGAGTATCCAATAAATCCAATTGAGGATTAATCCTAACCCATTGCTGCTGACGTGTGACACCGGCTTTTGCACCGGTTTTTGTTTTTGAAGATCGCGTGAGCTTATTGATTATACTTGACTTACCCACATTCGGCATACCAACAACCATAATTCTTGCAGGACGACGCAAGAGCCCCTTTTTAATGAGCGCTTGTATTCGCGGTTCTGCAAGCTCAACTGCTTTTTTAACAATGACAGACAAATCTTTTGAGTTTTTTGCATCAGTCGGGATAACAGGAAAGCCCGTTTCCTCCTCAATTCTTTTAACCCATGGCAAAAGTTCGGTCTTTTCGGTCAAATCAGATTTATTAAGCAAAATTAAACGGGGCTTGTCGCCTAACAGCCCCGCAATATTGTCATAACCGCTTGAAAACGGTAATCTTGCATCTATAACTTCTATAACTGCATCCACCAGCGTAAGCTGTTCCTTCAACTTACGTTCTGCCTTGGCAATATGCCCCGGATACCAGTGAATATGAAGCTTATCTTTTTTCAATTTTTTCCTTAATACGAGTTGCTTTACCTGAACGTTCTCTTAAATAGTACAATTTAGAACGTCTTACATCACCACGTCTTAGTACATTGATTTTTTCAATACGCGGAGAGTGAACTAAGAAAACTCTTTCAACGCCAACGCCCTGAAATACTTTTCTTACGGTAATTGTTTTGTTAATACCTGACCCGTGCATTTTGATGATAGTACCTTCAAATGCCTGAGTTCTTTCCTTGTTTCCTTCTATAATTCTTACGAAAACTTTTACAGTATCACCCGGATTAAGTTCCGGCAATTCCTTTTCCAAATACGGCTTTTCTAATTCTTCAATAATAGGGTTCATTTTTTTGTTTTCCTTTATATTTTACTAGTACTAATAAAATTCCTTAAATCGGTGTTGAGATGATTTCTTCCACAATAAATCCACCGACGCACGTTCGTATAACAGATATTAACTTAAAGAAAAATTAAATTCAAGTGGGGAGTTAAGAAAAGTTAATAAGCCTGTACCATCTAAAACACCCTATGAGTTTTATACCATTAATAAGGGATTATCATAATTCAAAAAGTTTATGGAGTCTTTCTCTTATATCATATTCGTCAAGATCTTCCGTAACCTTATTCAAGTCAATTGCCATCTGGTAGTAATGTGCGGCATCATTAGTAAAGCCCATTTTTTCAGATGCTCTGCCCGCATTAAAATAAGCAAGTGTATAACTTGAATTAAGCTCAATAGCCTGTTCAAAATATTCAAGAGCCTCCTCTGCATCCATCAATCCGTCAAGGTATAAAATTCCAAGATTGTTGCGTGCAAATTCATTTTCGGGATTAAGCTCAACCGCTTTATGATACGCTACGAGTGCTTCTTCAAGATAATCCTTTTCCCAGAGTGCAATTCCTGCTTTTGAATACCCCCTGTAGTCAGACGGATTAAGGGTAATAGCATCACAATATGCACGAATTGCTTTATCCAAATCATATTCCGCCATATATATATCGCCAAGTGCAAGATACAGGTCATAATTATTTGGATCCAGAAGCAGACCAGCCTGATAAGTTGCAACAGCGGCATCAATATTCCCGTTAATCTCTGCATACAAAGCACCCAATGCCTGACATACAATAGATGTCCATTCTCTGTCAGGATTTAAGTCAATTGCTCTTTGGTAATGATGAATTGCGTCTTCATACAACTCTGCTTTAGAGTATGCAAATGCCAGGGAATTATTATAAAACGGATTTTCCGGCTCAAGATCATAAGCAAGTTTAAAAGCGGAAATCGCATTAATTTTATCATCCTTTGCGAGATAAAGATGACCGAGTTCATAGTAAATCGGAGCTCTATTTTCATCCAGTTCAAGAAGCTTTTCATAACAGTCAATTGTTTCATCTTTCAAGTTCGGGAAAAATGTTTGCAAAACTGTTGCAAGCTTTGCCCAGACATCACGATTTAACGGATTAGCCTCAAGAACCTTTCTATAACTATCGAGGGCTATTTCGTATTCTTTATTTTTAATGGCAATATCGCCCATGCGATTATAAAAAATTTCGTCATGTTCAGTTTCGGACACTGCTCTTTTGTACAAGTTCTCAGCAGCAGGAAGAAGTTTAAATTTTTCAAAAACTTTTCCTATTGTATTATATTTAAAAACTGAAAAATCATCAGCTATATTTTTATAAAACATTTTAAGAGCAGGCTTGTCCCATGCAAGCATCATGCTGCCGGTCAGAAAATAATACAAAAACCCGGCATAATCACCGGCGTTACCGTCTTTCGCGTTTATCTTCTGCAAGATTGATTGTGCCAGAATAAGACGCGGCCTTGCGGATTTAAACTTACTCATCTTGATTGCGGACTTAAATTCTTCCTCAGCCGACTTATAATCCTGCGCCAGCTTCATAAAAAAACCCGTATACATATGCGCATTCATATTCGATGGAGCCAGTGAACAAGCGGTTTTGCACTGTTCTATTGCAGTATTAAGGCTTATCTGTCCCTGTTCCCACATTAAACTTGCAAGCCTGTAATAACTTTCCGGAATTGCAGGATCAAGCTTTACTGCGTCAACATAATGTTCAATTGCCTCCTGTAAATCACTATTTTGCTGCCTGATTAAATATCTTTCATGCGCTTGTCTGGCTTTTTCCAATGAATACTGTGCTTTGCGTGCATTTTCTTTATTGCTTGCACCTATGGGCATTAAAATTTGTTCTGACATTTTGAGCTCCAATAAAAGTGTATAGGAATATTTTCGGCAAAAAAATATTTAACTTTATTAATTAAATAAAATATCCTACGAATGTATTAGCCAATGGAATATATTGCATAATCCCGGCTAAAAAATTTATTTTCTAAATTCCAAACCGTATTAACGCATAAGGTTGCATTATCTTTGTAATATAATATGGATATGGATTACTTAAACAATAAATTTGATATAATAGTTGTCGGCGCAGGCCATGCCGGCTGCGAAGCTGCTATAGCAGCTGCAAGGCTCGGGTGTAAAGTTCTATTATGCACTTTAAATATAGATAATATTGCTTTAATGCCCTGCAATCCTGCAATCGGCGGTCCGGCAAAATCAACGCTGGTACGAGAAATTGATGCCCTTGGCGGGGTTATGGGTGAAGCCGCCGATGCAACTTATATTCAAATGAAAATGCTAAACTCGTCTAAAGGTCCGGCTGTAAGAGCACTCCGTGCACAGTCGGATAAAAAAGAGTATATGGCATATATGAGAAATATTATTGAAAATACCGATAATATTTATTTGAAACAGTGCTGCATAACAGAACTTTTAACAAAAGACGGAGAAATTACCGGAGCCACAGATGAATTCGGTATAGAATACACGGCACGCGCCGTTGTTTTGACAACAGGAACTTCACTTGAAGGGAAAATCTGGGTAGGATTAAACTCATACAGCGCCGGAAGATTAGGTGAAAAAGCTGCGATTGGACTTTCAGCCTCCCTGCACAAATTAGGAATACAAACAAAAAAGCTTAAAACAGGGACTCCATCGCGTGTTGACAAAAGAACAATAGATTACTCCAAAATGACAATTCAGCCCGGAGACAGTGAATTAAACTTTTATTCTTTTAAGCCGAACCGTCCTGTAAGACCACAGTATCCGTGTTATTTAACAAGAACAAATGAAAAAACGCACGAAATTATTCGCGCCAACCTGGATAAATCACCCATGTATCAGGGATTAATTCATGGTAAAGGACCACGATACTGCCCGTCAATTGAAGATAAAATTGTTAGATTTTCCGAAAACCCATCACACCATATTTTTATAGAACCTGAAGGTTTGGGAACATATGAAGTTTATATACAGGGTTTCTCAAGCAGCTTGCCGGCAGATGTTCAAATACAAATGTTAAGAACACTTCCGGGATTAGAAAAAGCACATATTATAAAACCCGCATATGCTGTTGAATATGACTATGTACCTGCTGTTCAAACTCAACATTCATTAATGTCAAAACAGATTAAGGGACTGTTTTTCGGCGGTCAGATTAACGGCACAAGCGGCTACGAGGAGGCCGCCGCTCAAGGGCTTATTGCAGGAATTAATGCCGTAAATTACCTTAACAATAGCGAAATGCTTGAATTATCACGAAGTTCATCCTATATCGGAACTCTTATTGATGATCTGGTAACAAAGGATATTGAAGACCCTTACAGAATGCTTACCTCCCGTTCCGAATACAGACTGCTCTTAAGACAAGACAATGCTGATGCAAGACTTACCGACATCGGTCATAAAATAGGTTTAATTGATGACGCTCAGTATAAAATATATACTGATAAACAGGAGGCAATTCAGCACGAACTTTTAAGGCTCTCCGAAACAAAACTTTCTCCATCGTGCGAGGTCAATGAAATTCTTGCAAAATACGGCGAAAGTATTGATCGCGGTGTAAAACTTGCAGAACTTTTAAAACGCCCTAATATAGATTATAAAATTTTAAGAGAAGTTGACAGAACAACAGCAGAATTAGATATCCCGCGCGATATATACGAACAGGCGGAAATCCTCATAAAATATGAGGGTTATCTTAAACGTCAACAGTTTCAGGTAGAACAAGGCTCAAAGCTTGAAAAGTATAAAATTCCAGATGACATAGACTATACAAAAATTAATCATATCTCATCCGAAACAAAAGATAAACTTGCAAAAATACGCCCCAAAACACTTGCGCAAGCTTCGCGCATTGGTGGCGTCAAACCCGCTGATATTTCAGTTCTTATGGTTATGCTTGAAAAACATTCCATCGCTCGTATAGAAGGTTAATTTTTGTAAACAGCCTAACAAAAAATGAAATTTATGAAATTTAAAACAAAAAAAGGAGTAATATGCAGCCAGTATTAATGTACCCGAAAAATATAATGCCAAACCCGATAACAAGTTTTACACCTCAACGGTTAATGCCGAATATAATGCAAAATACCGCAATCCACCCTCAAGCAAGTGTAATCGGTCAGGTTATAATAGCGCCGGATGTTAATGTTGCACCTTTTGCATCAATAAGGGGAGACGAAGGCACACCTATTTACATAGGACGGGGAACGAATGTTCAAGACGGAGTCGTAATTCACGGGCTTAAACACGGCAGAGTAACACATGACAATCGTGAGTATTCAGTTTATGTCGGAGAAAATACAAGCCTCGCGCATCAAGCTCAAGTACACGGCCCGGCAAAAATAGGTAATAATGTTTTCGCAGGAATGCAATCGTTTGTTTACAAAGCCGAAATCGGAGACAATGTTGTAATTGAGCCGACGGCAAAGGTTATAGGTGTAAAAGTAGCCCCTAATCGCTATGTGCCAGCAGGAGAAGTGATTAAGACACAGGAACAAGCCGATATGCTTCCAATAATTGACGAAACTTACGCAAACAAACATATGAATGAAGAAGTTGTAGAGGTTAATAAAGAACTTGCTCATTCCTATCCCGCGAATTACTATATGACCAATCTGGCCTGATAGTTATGTGCAGAAATTAATTGACATTGCCGCAATAGTTATAAAATTGTAAAGTTTTAGCAATTCAACTACTAATTTTTTTTATTAAATTCCCGGAGATGGATTCGAACCACCGTTGGAAGAGCCAGAATCTTCAGTCCTGCCGCTAGACGATCCGGGAAAGTATACTATGATTTTAGCACAAAAAATAAAATGTCAAACCAATTTTTACAATTCAATTTCAGACTCTTTGATAGGAGCCCCGATAACACGCTCTAATTCAGCCGCATTAACATTATAGTCAAGCAAATTAGAATAGTAGCTTAACTGTGCGTTCAGATAAGTATTTTCAGCATCTTTAAATTCAATAGCATTGCCGAGACCTACCTGATAACGCCTAAAGGCCTGATACTGCTGCTCTTTTGCTTGCTGTAGAGCGAGTTTAGCGACATCAAGACTGTCACGTGAGTTCAAAAGACTAATAAAGGCACTTTTAACCTCCAAATAGACATTTTGTTTTTGTTGTTCATAATCTGCAACATATTTTTTGTATGTAGCTTTTGCCTCATCAACTTGCTTTTTCAAAAGCATTAAATTCAAATTTGTATATGAAAATTCAACCCCGAATTGATAACCATAGTCCATATCCATTTTAGCACCACCATTCTGGTATGATCCAAAAGCATTTAAATCCGGTGTGAATGCTCTTTTAGCACTACGGACATTCATTTCCGCAGCATCCATCAATTTTTTAGAGGCTAAAAGCGCCGGGCGAGACGCTTCAGCAGTTGCAAGCAAATCCTTAAAATTTACATCATAAACTTTTGTATTCAATTTATCTTTTAAAATAAAATTTTCCAGTTCCGGAATACCTACGGCATTAGCAAGCTGAACACTTGCAAGTTCAAGTGTATTTTTTGCTTTTATCAAATTAACTTTAGCATTACCCAGGTTATATTCAGCCGTTGTAACGTCAATTTTAGCCTTTTTGCCTATTTCATAGTAAGCACGTGCCTGTTTTAACTGTAATTCATAATCCTGAACCGTATCTTCGTAAACAGTTTTCTGTATTTCAGCAAAAACAACATTATAGTAGGCGACCTTAACATTATAAATAACCTGTTCTATACTTGTTTCTGCATCATAGCGTGATGCTTCATAGTTTCTTCTTGCCATATCAGCATTCGCTTTAGTTTTACCAAAGTCAAATAAAAGCATATTTGCCGAAAGTGTCGGAGTATAGTACAAGTCATAGCGCCTGTTCATCATATTTGAAAACGCTCCGCTAGATCGCATGGTCATAAGCGAATCATTTCTTGAATAACTAACACCAGCACCAATTGTCGGGAAGTAATTGGACCATGCCTGCCCTATTCTGGATTTATATATTTCCGCATTACTGATAGCAGACATAATAGCAGGATTATGCGTAATTGCAAGTTTAATACAATCTGCGAGTGTAATTTCTCCGTTCATTTCAGTATATTCAATCCGGCTGTCTATAACAGGAAATTTTGTTTCATACATGCCTTCAGCTTCTTTAGAGGTTTGTGTTTTAGTTTTTGCATTTTCGACATCTTTTTTTCGTTCACGTTTCCAGTTAACTTTTTTTGTTTCAGGTTCAACGATTTGAACTTTTTTAGATTTCTTTTTCTTTCCTAAGGCCAGATGGTTTTCAGTTGTTTTTTCGGTTGTTTTTTCAGCTGCCAAATTATCTTCAGCCGTTGTATTAACAGTTTCAGCTGCGATAACATTAACTGAAAGCAAAATCCCTATCAAAATTATGCTTAAAATCTTTTTCATTTTTCAACATACTCCAAATCTTTTTCGGTAATTTCCTTATGCGGGAACTTATCAACAAATTCCTGAATAATTACATAGAAGGCCGGAGTTAAAACCGCACCAATAGTAGCTGCCGCAACCATGCCGCCAAATACCGTAGAACCTACAGAAATTCGTGAATTTGCTCCGGCGCCGGATGCGAACAGCATTGGCAATACCCCGAGGATAAAAGCTATTTCCGTCATCATAATTGCACGAAATCTTAGTTTTGCAGCCTTTACAGCAGCTTCTTTAACTGGCAAGCCATTCTTTTCGTGTTCTTCTTTTGCAAACTCAACAATCAAAATTGACTGTTTTGCTGCAAGACCTATCAGGGTTATCATACCAACCTGTGAATAAATATCAAAAGACTGGTTAATCATCATCTGAAATATCAAGGCGCCCAAAGCTGCAATCGGCGAAATCAAAAGTACAGCAATTGGTATTGAATAACTTTCGTATAATGCCACCAGAAATAAATATACAAACACAAGTGCCATTGCTACAATAAGAGCAGTCTGCCCTGATGCTTCTCTTTCCTGGGCAGATGTACCTGACCAGTCAAATGTAATATCTGACGGCAAAACACGCCTTGCAACTTCTTCCATTGCGTTCATAGCATCGCCCGAACTTTTCCCTGCAGCTTCCTGACCCTGAATTTGAACTGATTGATATAGGTTGTATCTTGTAATTGATGCCGTACCTATTGTTTGTTTTAATTTTACGAGCGAAAGTATCGGAACCATTACACCGTTGGTATTTTTTACGTAAATTCCTGAAAGATCAGTGGCTGTATTTCTAAAACTACTCTCTGCCTGCATTTGAACCTTAAAAACTCTGTCATATTTATTGAAATCGTTTACGTAATACGTACCGAGCATTGATGAAAGTGTTGAATAAAGCTCCTGCAAATCAACACTTTGAGCCATTGCCTTTTCGTAATCAATTTCAAGTGTATATTGCGGCACATTCGCCTGGAATGTAGTATAAACACTTGAAAGTGACGGATCCTGATTTGCAGCTGCAATGAGCTTGTTAGCCCAGCTTTCCAATTCCTGGGGGGTATATTCACCGCGTGACAACATCTGGAACTCAAAACCGCCCATCATACTCATACCGCTGATTGCAGGCGGCGAAAATACTACAATAGATGCTTCTTTTATATTTGCAGCAACAGCTCTTATCTTACTCAAAATTGCAGTATGTGAAAGATCTGTCGGTCGACCTTGAATTTTTCTTTTAACCCAATCTATTGCCGTAATTTTTCTTTCCGCATAATCATCAAGCGATATAATCGCGGTTGCACTGTTTGTCGAGCCGTTTCCGCCAAATACCATAAGCTTGTTTTCGTCAACACCGTCAAAATCCCTTATCTGCTCAACAAGTCTTTGACCTACTGCTTCCGTTCTGGCAAGCGAAGCTCCATCCGGCAAAGTTATACTCGCCAAAAGAACACCCTGGTCTTCATCCGGAATAAATCCTGTCGGCACCATCTTGAATGCCACAAGTGTTAAAACAACAAGTGACAGGTATATTATAATTGTACCTTTTTTGTCGTGAACAAATCTGTTTACAAATTCAATATAAAAATCTTCAACTTTTTCAAAAAATTTGTTAAAATCTTCTACCATCACGGCTGTTTTTTGACGAATACGATCAATTATATGCTTAAATCTCCCCAAAAACGGAAATTTTGCAAGATTATAGCTTTCATTTTTTTCCTGACCGAGAAAATGAGAACACATAGCAGGCGAAAGGGTAAGTGCACAAATTGCAGATACCGCAATTGATACCGCAATACACACGGCAAATTGTTTATACATAACACCGGTCATCCCGCCCATAAATATAATAGGAACAAATACAGCCATCAACACAAGTGCCATGGCGACAAGCGCTGAGCCAACTTCCTGCATTGTTAACTGAGTAGCAACAACCGCAGATTTACCTTCTTCCAGGTGACGTTTTACGTTTTCTATTACAACAATCGCATCGTCTACTACAACACCAACCGCAAGTACAAGTGCAAATAATGACAAAAGATTTAAACTCATATTTAATGCTTTTAACGCGACAAAAGTACCGATAAGTGACACAGGAATTGTTACACACGGAACAAGAGTTGCCATTCCGTCGCCCAAAAATAAAAATATGATTACAACAACAATTAACGCTGTAAGCAGAATTGTAAATTCGACTTCTTTCATTGATTCATGAATATAATCCGAATCGTCTTTTATAACCTGGATTTTTAAACCGTTATTCATTCGGGAGTTCAAATCGGCAATTTTTGTTTTTACAGCTTTTGAAAGGTTAAGGATATTGGCATCTGATAACTGTGATACCATAATCAATGCGGCAGGTTTACCGTTTACCTTACCTAAACTTGAATAAGAAGATGAGCCTAATTCAACACGCGCAACGTCTTTGAGCCGCACTTTACTTCCATCCATATTGGACCGAATAATTATATTTTCAAATTCCTTAACTTCCGACAATCTGCCTTTTGTTTTCAAAGTAAGCTGCAGCGCCTGCTCGTTATCTGTCGGGGGTGCCCCCAAAGAGCCTGCCGTAACCTGAGTGTTTTGATTTACTATAGCTGTTTGAACCTCAGATGTAGATATGTTGAGTCCTGCCATTTTTTGGGGATCAAGCCAAATTCTCATTGAATAATCACCCGAACCGAAAACATCAATATCTGCAACGCCTTCCACACGTTTGAGCTCGTCTTTAATGTAAATTGAACCGTAATTTGTCATATCAAGCTGAGTCCAATTACCCTCTACCGGCATAATATTCAAGATTATTGCTCCCGAGCCGGATGTACGGCTGAGCGCTGTTACACCGGTTCTTTGTACTTCTTCAGGCAATTGCGACAACACCTGCTGGATTCTGTTTTGAACATTCATAAGATTTATATTTTTATCAGAACCGACTTTAAAGTACATTGTTAAAGTATATGTACCGTCATATGATGTTGAAGTCATATATGAAAGATCTTCAACGCCGTTCAATTTATTTTCCAGAACCGTTGCAATTGAAGATTCAATAACTTCAGCATTTGCACCTGTGTATGAAGCAGAAACCTGTATCTGCGGAGGTGTTACATCAGGATAGTTTTCCTGTTTTAAATTGGCGAACGAAATTAAACCCATAATTACAATACACACCGATATTACAAGTGCAAATCTGGGTTTTTGAATAAAAAAGTAAAGTTTATCTTTATCAATTATCTTTTTCATTATCAGCCTTTAAAGTTTTTTGGTAATCTGCATTATTAATTGTTTTTAACTTTTGTCCTTCAGCGGCAATATTTTGGATACCGGAGACAACAACAACATCGTCGGAAGAAAGTCCCTCAGTAACAATCCAGTTATTATTTATACTATCCGAAACTTTGATGTCACGCCTTACGGCTTTATCATCCTGAACAACCCAAACATAATACCCGCTCATCGGGTCTCCTTTTGTACATGCCTGTGGTACGGTCAAATAGCCTACCATTTTAGGCGCAATAAGTTTTACCTTCATGTAGTTGCCGGGTACAAGCCAGCCTTTTTCATTTTCAAATACAGCACGCAAGCTTATGGATCCCGAATCTTTATCAATCTGATTATCTACGAAATCCACAGTTCCGATTTTTTCATACCAACCGCCGTCATCAAACTGCACCTGAACCTGAACATCCTTTAGCTTATCACTAGCTTTTAAAAGTGTTACAAAGTCATCACTTTTCAAACTAAAAGATACATAGACAGGATCTGTGCTTGAAATATTAACAAGCGATCCTGAGGTTGCAGTAACATAGTTACCTTCAGTTATATTAACTTTTCCTATACGCCCGTCTATCGGGGATTTTATATATGTATAGCTTAAGTTTACTTTTGCAAGCTCATATTGTTGTTTTGCGGCTTCCAGAAGTGCCAAGTTCTGATTGCGCGTCGCAAGACTCTGATCCACATCCGAGCGGCTGATTAAGTCCTCTTTAATCAACGCATTTGCACGATCCAGCTCCTGCTGTGCATTTGTCAATAGTGCACTGTATTGATTTACGGATGCAAGAGCATTGTTAACCTCTAACTGATACTCTTTCGGATCTATTTGAAATAAAAGTTCACCTTTTTTAACAACATCGCCCTCTTTAAAGAACTTTTTTATCAAAAAACCGGGGACACGCGCTATAACATCAACAGAATATTTCGCCTCCACTCTGCCTGTTGCTTCCGCACTAATAAAAACATCCTCGGTTCGGGGATTGTCAATTACCACTTCTTTTGGAAGGCTGTTTAATTTACTCTGTATTACTGCAGAAATTTTCCCGCTTACTTTGTTATAAATAATAGGCAATATAATAATAAGTAAAATAACTATAGCAACTTTTCTACGCGTTACCCGCATTTTCATACTCCGCTCCAAATCTTCTAATGTAAACTAATGCTATATTAAAACAGTTCACTGAAACTGTCAAATTT
>CAYYAG010000012.1:12255-40465 GCA_964470005.1 uncultured Muribaculaceae bacterium | reverse complement strand
AAATACACTAAGCTCATCTCAGGCGCATATGACGTTTTCACAATCCGGAACAAAGGTGGGTCAATTGCGCATGTCATCGTCATCAGGCTCTCTTATATTAGGCGGAAAAGCAGATGAAATACAAAGCTTGTTTGCAAACAATACAGGAGTTGGTATAGGTGTTTTTGGTGGAGCAAGTTTCACAACAGGCAGTGTTAATAACACAGCGGTTGGGTATCAAACATTATACTCCAATACCTCAGGCGGTTATAACACAGCGCTTGGGAGTTATGCATTATACTCCAATACCACAGGCAATTATAACACAGCGCTTGGGTATCTTGCATTACGCCAAAATACCACAGGCCATAATAACACAGCGCTTGGGTATTATGCATTACGCCCAAATACCACAGGCCATAATAACACAGCGCTTGGTTATAAAGCATTACAAGCCAATACCACAGGCAATTATAACACAGCGGTTGGGAATTATGCATTACAATCCAATACCGAAGGCGATTATAACACAGCGGTTGGGTCTAGTGCATTAGGCACCAATACCACAGGCGAATATAACACAGCGGCTGGTGTTAGGGCATTATACTCCAATACCGAAGGCGAATATAACACAGCGGTTGGGTATGGTGCATTATACTCCAATACCACAGGCGAATATAACACAGCGCTTGGGTATGGTGCATTATACAAAAATACCGAAGGCATTGAGCACACGGCGGTTGGGTATGGAGCATTAGGCAATAATACCAATACTGCCTATTCTAACACAGCGGTTGGGTATTATGCATTATACAATAGCACAGGCGGTGCGGGCAATGTGGCGCTTGGGAAAGAGCCATTATACTCCAATACCGTTGGCTCTCATAACGTGGCGATTGGTGTTAGGGCATTATACAAAAATACCGAAGGCAATAATAACACAGCGATTGGGTATTATGCATTAAACTCCAATACCAAAGGCACCACGAACGTGGCGGTTGGGAATTATGCATTATCCCAAAATAGCACAGGCAGTTATAACACGGCAATCGGAGAACGTGCTTGTCATTATGTAACGGGATCATATAAGACCTGTATAGGCGCTAACGCAGGGCCTTCATCAAGTACGGTAACAGCCGCCAGTGATACATCTAATGTTGTGTATTTGGGTAGTTCCACCGCTACTGTACAAATACCGGGATCATTAGTAGTTAATGGGACAAATGTGTCGTCCGACAGGCGATTGAAAAATGTGGGAGATGTTTTTACGGACGGATTAAATAAAATAAGAGCGTTAAAGGTATATAATTACACCTATAAAAAAGATGAAACAAAACGTCCGCGAGTAGGGATAATGGCACAGGATTTGGAAAAAGTATTTCCAAATGCTGTAATAAAAGATTCAGACGGCTATTTGCTAATGCGCCGAGAGGATATATTTTATGCAATGGTAAATGCAATAAAAGAACTTGATGCAAAGTTGACAGCACTTGTTGACGAGATTAAAACTACTATTGCACGAGTAGATAAGCATGATAAGGAAATTAAACAGCTTAAACAGGAAAATCAGGAACTTAAAAAACGTCTTGAAAAGCTGGAAAAACAATTTTCTTAAACATCCCCCCGGATGTTGCCGCCGCTGACTAGTCTGCGGCGTTTTTTTTTGTTTACAACGGATTTTGTTTTGGTTATAATCGGGTAGAATAACAGTTATGAAATGTTGAATTCAACAAATGAGGACAGAACATGAGTAAATATTTATTGGAAATCGGTACGGAAGAATTACCATATAGATTTATTCCATCGGCAATTGATCAGTTAAAAGCAGGTTTTGAAAACTTTTTAAACTCTAACAAGGTCGGTTTTGATAAGGTTGAGGTTTATGCAACACCCCGCCGTCTGGCAGTAATCGTTGGAGGGCTGGCGGCTAAAAGCTCTGACGAAGAAAAAATTATTAAAGGTCCTATTAAAAAAGTCGCTTTCGACGAAAACGGTAACCTTACAAAAGCCGGTGAAGGTTTCTTAAATAAAAACGGACTTAAACAAGAAAATATTTATATTGAAAATGATTATATCCATGCCAAAATTACTGTAAAAGGCAAGCCGATTGTTGAACTCTTAAAAGAAAATGTCCCCTCAATTGTTATGAAACTCCAGGGTGCTCACTTTATGAGATGGGGCTGCAACGATGAAAAGTTTTCCCGCCCTATCCGCTGGATTGTTTCAGTCCTTGATAGAGATGAAGTTAAAATAAAAATTATTGATAAAGAATCTTCAAACTATTCACGCGGACACAGGTTTGCACAGCAAAAAGTTCTGATAGGACATCCTGATGATTATATTGAAACAATGCGCAATGCCTGTGTTATTGTTGATCAAAATGAAAGAAAACATCTCATAGCTGAAAAAGCTAAAGCAGAAGCCGATAAGCTCGGCGCAACTGTTAGATATTCGGATGATTTGTTGGATGAGGTTACTTATATTACGGAATATCCGGTGCCTGTCGTGTGTGAGTTTGACCCTAAATATCTCCAGATTCCGGAAGAAGTTACCGTTACCGTTATGGCTGTTCATCAAAGATATTTCGCACTGTATAAAGACGGTAAACTGATTAATAAATTTATTACTATGACAAATTATATCGGCGATGAATTTGCAAATATCAAAGCCGGTAATGTGCGCGTAATTAAGGCAAGACTCGATGATGCGGTGTTTTTCTTTACGGAAGATACCAAAAAACCTCTAGTGGATTACGTTGAAGCCCTTAAAGGCGTAACTTTTCAAAAAGGTATGGGCTCTGTTTATGATAAAACCCAAAGAATTATTACTCTTTCAAAAGAAATTGCAGCTGATTTGGGCGTAACTTCACCTGCAATCGACCGAACAGCTCTTTTATGTAAAGCTGATTTGACAACAAGCCTTGTGTTTGAGTTTACGGAATTACAGGGATTTATCGGCGCGGATTACGCAAAAGTCTCAAAAGAAGATGAAAGAGTTGCATTGGGAATTAAAGAACATTATTTCCCGCTCAATGCTGAAAGTGAAACCGCAAAAGGTATTGAAGGACAAGTCGTGGGTATTGCCGATAAGCTTGATACAATTTGTGCGGTTTTTGCTGACGGTAAAAAACCAACAGGATCTTCAGACCCGCTTGGCGTCAGACGTGCTGCTCTCGGTGTCATGAGAACAGTTCTGGATTCGGGTTTGAAAATTGATCTTGCAAAATATATTGAAAAAACACTTAAACTCCTGCCGATCCAAAAGGATTGCGCCGGCGAGGTTAATGAATTCTTTGTACAGCGCCTGATTATTATGCTTTCGGATAAATTTAAAAAGAATGTTCTGGAAGCCTGTGCTGAATCTAAAAATCCGCTCTGCGATTTGAATGACTATATCGAAAGAGTTAAAATCGTTTCAAATCTCGATGCTCCCGATATGATTGAAAGCGCCAACAGGGTTATTAGAATACTTAAAGAAGAAAATCCCGCACCTGTTGATGTAAAATTGTTTAAAGAACAGGCTGAGGGCATGCTCTATGAAGCTGTCTTATCTGTTAACGAAAACTTTAAATACGGGGCTTACCTTGATGCGTTAAAAGCCATAAATCCGGTTGTTCAGAAGTTTTTTGACGAGGTTCTTGTAAATGATTCGGATATAAATGTTAAGAAAAATAGGCTTGCTCTCTTAACATTATTGAAAAATAAATATAATGTTCTTGCGGATTTTAGCAGGCTATAAGCTGGATTCAATACTGAATATTAAATTTTGTAAATAATGGTGCTAAAATAGTAAATAATTTTTTTGATGATACTTTAAAATAGTACCAGAAGGTAAATTTGAGGTAGTGATGTTCAATCGATTCCAGAATTTGAAGATTGTTAAAAAATTAAAATCAGAAATCAGCCCGAAGTTCAGGTGGCTGAAATTCACAAATAAAAATGCAGATAAAACCTCTGTTGATTATATCAAGATGGTAAGCGGGGTTGAACTGCAGTCAATGTCTGACGCACAAAAGCTGGAAGCAATGGTCAGAGAACAACTTAAGGCGGAATTTCCAAATATTGAAAATATGAAGTCTTATGAGTTATTGGTTGATGCGGTGGTGCACAACATGATGAAAAAACAGCTTCAAGCTGAAGATGATCAACAGTAGATGATTATCATATTGTATAAAAAATAACACCCAATTGCGGGTGTTATTTTTTTGCACAATATATTTTATTGATAGTACCGTGACTAAAATGCTTGAAAAAACTCCTAACACTTGCTTTTTTGAATCCGGAATTCTGCTCGCTGAAAATTTCATCGTCAGTGTGAAAAATTATGTGTATAAATTATGGAGGAAAAATGAAAACAATTATCGGTGTTAAATTGGAAAACAGAATGAATGAGTCGGCAGACTTCCAGAATATAATTACGGATTTCGGCTGCTCAATTAAAACCAGAATAGGTCTTCACGATACTTTTCAGAATAAATGCGTAAATTCGGGTATAGTGCTTCTGGAAGTTATTGACAATAACGCGGCTAATCTTTTTGAAATACTTTCCGAAAAATGGCAATGCCAAATAATGGAGTTTTAAAAGAATATTCCATATTCAAAAATTTTATTGCTCAATTTTATTTTTGTATATCTGCACGTAGCAGTAACTTGCTATATACTGCATAATAGTTGTCAAATAACCGCCAATAGCTATAAAAATATATGATAAAACATCGTTTCCGCGTCCTAATATGTTGATTATAGCAGTAATCAAAAATATTGGGATAAGTTTTACCATAAGCCATAAAACACTCTTTATGGTTTTGCCGAAATAACTAAATATTAAATTGAAATTATACAGTCCATTACGTTTGTATTCCTTTGAGAAAACAGTGAACACAAATGGCAGCATTAAAGAAATAATTGTAATTATAATGCCTAATAAAGTTAAAAGAATCAGTCCGGCAACTTTAGGCGCGATAACCAGGGATAATGCAACTTTTAAAATAACTGCAATTATAAGTAACAAAATTATATACAAAATCCATACAATCTGAACAGGCAGCGCCTTAAAGAAAATTTTAAACCAACTTCTGTCAAAATCCGGCAGTATGCTGTCGTTTCTTTCGTCAAAAGAATTATGTATAACTCCGTATAAATATCCGCCAAGATAAATAGATATAACTGCTATAACTAATAGAGCAATTAACGATAGTACAACATCTGTTGTGCTTAGCATAACCCTCTTGCTTATTTCGTTTAAAGGGGTTGAGAGCATTACCGGCACACCTGTAAGCACAAACAGCATTATATGTTTTACTAGAATATCTTCACCTGAGTATAATTTTCTTATTGCATCTTTTATTCCTAACATAAAAAGCTCCTTTTAATACCTTTCTATAATATCATTTTTAGTTAATAATTGCAATAGAAAAAAGTTTATTATAAAATCACGTTATGGAAACAGAACTAAAACAACAGATTAATGTTTTAAGACCGCGGGTTGAAAAAATAAAGGAGTGTCTTTGACCCTGAGGGGCTTGAGTTAAGGTTATCAAAAGCTGAAGAAAAAATGCAGGCTCCGGATATTTGGTCTGATAAATCTAAAGTATCATCTCTCGGTGCAGAGATTAAAGATATCAAGGAAAATCTTGATATGTTGAAGCGATGGACATCTGTTCTTGATGATGCTGGTACTGCACTTGAAATTCGTGATCCAGAATTAATGACAGAAAGTGAAAATGCGTTACAAATACTGCTAAAAGAGTTGGATAGTTTTGAGCTCAGGCAGATGCTCTCAGGTGAATATGATGAAGCGGATGCAATCTTGACAATTAATGCAGGAGCAGGCGGTACTGATGCTCAGGATTGGGCAAGTATGCTTTTGAGAATGTATATTAGATGGGCGGAAAAAAGGGGCTGGAAAGTGGAGTTGCTTGACAAACTTGATGGTGAAGATGCTGGGATTAAGTCAGCAGCTATCAAAATTACCGGTAAATATGCGTTTGGTTATGCAAAAGCTGAAAAAGGTGTCCATAGGCTGGTCAGGATTTCCCCGTTTAATGCTAATGGTAAGCGTCAGACAAGTTTTGCATCCCTTGAAGTTGCTCCTATTATTGAAGATTACGAAAAAACAATTCACATTCCGCCTGAGGATTTGGAAATTGATACAATGCGTTCAGGCGGTGCGGGCGGGCAAAATGTTAACAAAGTTGAGACTGCTGTCAGGATTTTGCATAAACCGACAGGCATAGTTGTTAAATGCCAGCAGGAACGCTCTCAACTACAGAATAAAGAAAATGCTATGCAGATGCTTGCGGCGAAACTTCTTGCCATAAGGCAGGCGGAGCATGAAAAAAAACTCGCAGAACTTAAAGGTGAAAGTGTAGATATAAATTTTGGATCCCAAATCCGTTCGTATGTTTTTCATCCCTATAAAATGGTTAAAGACCACAGAACAGGATTTGAAACCGGAAATGTGGATGCAGTTATGGATGGAGATATTGATGCTTTTATTGAAGAATATTTGCGCCATAATGCAAATTAAAGCTATTCTTTATGCAATAAAAAACACCCTTATAGGGTGTTTTTTATTAGCGGAAGACGAGATTCGAACTCGCAACAACCTGCTTGGAAGGCAGGGACTCTACCATTGAGTTACTTCCGCACATCCCTTATACTAGGATAAAAATAAAAAAAATGCAAGGGCTCGCTTCTAGTTCTTAAGAATTAATTATGGACTGCTACCTGTGTTGTGTTGAAACTAATTCTTTAGAAGGGTGAAAATATATCGGAAAAGAGTTATCATATATACGTAGGCTCAAGATATCCAGGCACTTTTTCGGGGTTGCGACAAGATTTTTCTTTAGCGGGTTTGGTTTATTTTGGGCTTACTCCTTTTTTTTGTCTGAAGTGTGTTTTTTGAGGGGTATAGGTTGCGCATCTGCTTTTTTTGCGTTATAATCCTTTTGAAAAAAAGGAGTTTAAAACTATGACAACAGAGGTTAAAGCAAGCCACATTCTGGTCAAGACAGAAAAAGAAGCTAAAGATTTGTATGATGAAATTCAAAACGGCAAATCCTTTGCCGACGCGGCCAGGGAATATTCATTGTGTCCTTCAGGCAGAGATGGCGGTGATTTGGGATATTTTGGACGTGGAATGATGGTTAAGCCGTTTGAAGATGCGGCATTTGATATGGAAGTCGGTGAAGTTTCAAATCCAGTTCAGACACAATTCGGCTGGCACTTAATACAGCTTACCGGTAAGAAATAATGAAAAATCACGTTTTGACCGTCCTCAGAGAATTTATGGCAGATCAAAAAGTTGATTATCTGCTTATAAATTCCACTAATAGGTTTTTAGTGGAATACAATACCCTGAATGAAAATTCTCGTTATCATTTGACAGGATTTACCGGATCTACCGGTGATGCACTTGTTTCTTTAAACAATGTATGGCTTTTTGTGGACGGAAGATACCATATCCAGGCAGATTTGGAGGTGGATCACAGTGTTGTAACGGTTGTAAAACTTCAGGCTGGAGAAAATTTTCTGGATAAAATGCTGAAAAAAGTGCCGACTGATGCGCTATTAGGACTTTTCTCACAAAAAAATCCACAATCAGTTGTAGAGTTGATACAGAAACAGCGTAAAATCAAACTCATACCTGAAGATCCTCTTGACAATGCGGTATTTCCTAACGTTCAAGAAATTGTTCAGTTGGATAAAAGTCTTACCGGCCTTACCAGTGAAGAAAAAATTGATAAAATTAAGCTCAATGACAATGAGGCAATGCTTTTGACAAACCTTGAAGAAGTGTCGTATCTTTTTAACTTAAGAGATTTTTCAATGCCGTATTCTGCTAAAATCAAAGCAAAAGCCCTAATTTTAAACGACAGAGCACTGCTTTTTGAGGAAAACAGGCTTGATAAATTTGAAGAATTTATTAGTGGGCTTGACAGGAAGATTTATGTTGATAAGGCATCTGTAAATGCCTATGATTATGCGCTTCTGGGCAGTCGCGCGGTTGATATGAAGTCAAATCCGGTGAAATTGATGAAATCAGTAAAAACTGATGCAGAAATTGCTCATTACAAGGATGCTTTTGAACGTACAGACAAGGCTGTTCGTGCGGTGAGAGAGTATATAATTTCTGCGGATAAAGTCTCGGAATTGGATATTGCATGCAGACTGGAGGAAGAATTTATAAAAAATGGTGCAAGGGGTTTGAGTTTTAATTCAATTGTTGCTAAAGATAAAAACTCTGCACTCGCGCATTATTCGAAATCCTCACCCGATGAAATTATAGAAAACGGAAGCCTGGTTTTGATAGATTGCGGAGCGTATTTTGAGGGTGGTCTTGCAACTGATATTACGAGGGTTTTTGTAAAAGGTGAACCTGATGAGCTACATAGAAAAGTTTATACAACTGTATTGAAGGCTTTCTTGTATGCTTATAATACAGAGGTGGAAAAGGGGTTATCAGGTTATGAGATTGATGAAAAAGTTCGTTTATTCTTTGAACAGAATAGAATTGACGGATTTGTGTTTAATCATGGTCTGGGGCATGGGATAGGCATAAATGTTCATGAAGCTCCGCCAAATCTTGGCAGAGGAGAAATCGCAAAAACACCTTTAGAAGATAATATGTGTTTTACTATTGAACCTGGGCTCTATAATGCCGAATATTTTGGTGTAAGGCTGGAAAATTCATGTTATTTGAAAAGTGGAAGAATCAATTCATTTGTAAAAATGCCATACGAAAAGAAGCTGATTGATTTTTCAATGTTAAATAAGATTGAAAAAGAATGGCTTGAAGAATTCGGGGTGATATAGTATGGAAATTACGAGCGTAAATAACAATCTTGTAAAAGAAACGGCTAAGCTTCAGCAGAAAAAGTATAGGAACGAAAAGTTTTTGCTTGAAGGCTATAAAGCTATTGAAGGTGCGTATAATTCTGGCATAAAGTTTGATTACGTATTTGTATTGTCACAAAAAGCAGAGGAATATGCATTTCTGGGTGATAGAGTGATTAAGACTACAGAATCTGTATTGAAAAAGATTTCAACGACGGATACTGCACCGGAAGCGGTTGGGGTTGCTTTTAAGAAAGAATACGATTATGAGCTTTTAAATTCTGCTCGAAAAGTTGTTTTGCTGGAAGGAATAAAAGATGCAGGAAATCTGGGGACTATTTTGAGAAGCTGTGCTGCCTTTGGAATAGATGCGGTTGTTTTGTACGGAGACAGTGTGGATTTGTATAATCCAAAATGCGTCAGGTCTGCTGTTGGAAACTTGTGGCGGCTGCCGGTATTTGAAATAAAAGACTTTGGCACTCTTGAAAAGTTTTTTAATTCTTTTGAACGTATTGCAACACTCCCACTTGCAAAAAATTATCTTAAAAGTTTTGAAGTTAATCTGCCCTGCCTTGTAATGTTTGGCTCAGAAGCAGATGGTTTAAGTGAAGATCTGCAAAATTTTGCAACCGATAGAGTTAAGATTGAAATGGAAGATGGTGTTGAATCGCTTAACTTAAGTGTTTCGTGCGCGGTTGTTTTGTATAAACTTTTCATGCTATAATAAACTTGTGCGGAAGTAATTCAGTGGTAGAATGCAACCTTCCCAAGGTTGACGTCGCGGGTTCGAGTCCCGTCTTCCGCTCCAAATGTAAATTTATGATAGTAATAGTTCTGGTACAAAGTGGTATGTATGATAGATTTAATTACAGAAGTTGCAGATGTCGTTGATAAAATTGAAGTGGTTTTAAAAACACTTAAATTTGGATTTTTTATAAGTATTCTTGTAAATATAGTTATAGGAGTTGTCCTTTTTAAAGCTACAGATATTTTTATAAGAAAATTGAAGGAGCACTCTTTAAAATCGGATACCGTAACGATTTCGGCGCAGCTGATTCCGATTTTGGATAAGGTAATAAAATTTTTAATACTGTTTTTCATCTTTGCATCGTTCTTGCAAAGTAATGGTTATTCTATAACATCACTTATAGCAGGTTTCGGGATAACAGGTTTAGCAGTAGGTTTTGCTGCACAGCAAACAATTGCAGACTTTTTTGGTACCCTTGCAATTATTGCAGATAAAATATACAAACTTGGTGATTATATTAAAATCGGAGATATTGAGGGTACTGTTGAAGATATAAATCTTTTGTCTACTAAAATACGTACATCGGATGACTTTGTTGTGTCAATTCCGAACAATAATATTTCCGGCACGGTAATTACTAATATTTCGAAAGCTCATAAACGTAGAATTAACGAGGTTTTTGGTGTTACATATGATACGAGTAATGAAAAACTTCAAAGGGCTCTTGAAATTATCAAAGAGGTTTGCGACACAAATAAAAGAGTTCATAACGATTCGATTGTGGTTGTGGAAACGCTTGCAGAAAGTGCGATTAATATAAGATTGTACGCTTATGTCAAAACAAGCAGCTCCAAAGAATTGATTGAGGTTCGTTCTGAGATTATTTTGGAAGTGGTAAGACGATTCAGGGAAGAAAATATAGACTTTGCATTCCCATCACAGTCTGTTTATATTGAGAAGAAATGAAGATAAAAATCGTTGCTTTGGGAAAAATTAAAGACAAGTTTTTAAAAGACGGAATTAATGAGTTTTTAAAACGCCTGACACCATATGCTCCAGTAGAAATTGTTGAACTTTTACCGGTTGATATAAAAGATGAGAACTTAATAGAAAGAGCGCTTGATGAAGAAGGCGAAAAAATTTTATCTCATATTAAACCGCAATCATATTTAATAACATTAGAAATCAATGGTAAGATGCTTTCAAGTGAAGAATTTGCAGGAAAAATTCAATCACTTGCCAATGATGGAACAAGTGAAGTTGTTTTTGTAATCGGCTCATCTTATGGGCTTTCAAAAAAAGTTTCAAACCGTTCGGACTTTAAGCTGAGTATGTCAAAGATGACTTTTTTGCACCAGTTTGCAAGACTTATTCTTATTGAACAAATTTACCGTGCGTTTAAAATTATCAAGTGTGAAACTTACCATAAATAGATGACGTTGTTTTGCAAAAAATGTGCTATAATTTTGTGCAAAAGGAGTTTGTGTATGAGAGAATTTAAATTAAATCTATCGGAAGAAGAACTTAAAAAGCGAACAAGCAAGGACTATCTCGTCACAAAGAGATTTTTAACACCTGATTCGCCGGAGTATCTTAATCTTGCGGAAGGAGATAAAAAAGCACTTGTACACCTTGTAAAGGCTGCAAATATTATTGAAAAAATTAATATGCAACTCGATTGTCACCAAAACTTGGAGTTCAGAGATTATTTGAAACGTGAAATTAAAAATGGTAATAAGCTTGCAAAATTGACCAAAATTCTCTTTGATGCACAAAAAGGTATTAATGCTGTGGACACTATGTCCAACAAGATTAATCTTGCAAAAGGAATAAAAGAGTTACCTGGAAAGGGTGTTTATCCCGAAGACTTAAGTGTAAAAGAGTTTCATAAAATATTATCCGAAATGATTAAATCAAATAAAATAGATGAGGTTAAAAAAATTCTAAACCAGCGCTCAGTTGTTGAAAGAAGCGGGAAGTACCTTGTAGGCATTGATTACATTGATAAATTTCGTGAGGATTTCCAAAAAATTGCTGATGAGCTTGAAAAAGCTGCGGAAACATCAACAAATGAAGATTTCAACGAATACTTAATATTGCAGGCAAAGGCTTTGAGGACTGCGGATCCGACATTTGATGCCTTTGCTGACAAAAAATGGGCCACATTGCAAGATACACCTTTGGAATTTACGATTACTCGCGAAAATTACGAAGACGAGATGACTGGTACAATTATGGAAAATTCAAAGCTTAAAGACCTTCTTGCAGAGCACCATATAACCCCTACCCCAAAAGATTTCTTGGGTGGCAGGGTTGGAATTGTTAATAAAGAGGGAACAGATGCTCTTATGGCAATAAAAAAGTACCTTCCGGAACTTGCCAAAAATATGCCTTATAACGACGAATATGAACAAAATATTTCACCGAATAAAGATACAAAGCAGACCATGGTTGATGTTGATATGGTACAAGCATCAGGTGATGTGGGCGCATACCGGGGAGGTATAACATTGGCAGAAAATCTTCCTAATGACGATAAACCTTCTCTCCAAATCGGAGGTGGCCGGCGTAATGTTTATCATAGGCAAATAAGATTTATAAGTGATAAGAAAAAACTTCAGGAAAGACTTGATGCAATATTGGATAAAGAGCAGCACAAATATTACCTTGATGAGGCGGATCACTGGTTTACTATCGGACATGAAAACGCGCATTCCTTAGGACCTAAAAAGGGTTGTGAAAAGCTAGGTAAATACAGAAATATTATTGAAGAAAATAAAGCGGATATGGCATCTTTAGCCTTTGTTGATCTTTTGACAGAGCTTGGAATGTACACAGATGAGCAGCGTAAGCAAATTCTTGTTACCGTTGTTGCTGATAATTTTTTGAAATCTAAACCTACTTTAAGTCAGGCGCATCGCGTGAGAACTGTTATGCAGAATAAATACATGGCAGAACGCGGTGCGTATGAGCTTGTTGATGGAAAAATCCATGTGTATATAGACAAAGTTGTCCCTGCCGCAAAAGAAATGCTCAAAGAAATTATTCGTCTCCAGATTGACGAAGATTTTGAAAAAGCAGATAAATATGTAAAGGACAATTTTGTCTGGACAGATAATATGGAAGTTATCGCTCAAAAACTTCAAAAGGTTAGCAAAACCCTTAATGGCAGACTTGAAACAAAACTTGCCGATAAGTTGGCGAAAGAAAAATAACTTTACAAAAAGGCAATTATTAAATTTCCCTTGTTTTTATATAAATAACAAGGGGATATTATGCCGAATATAGGGGATGTACAACAGAATATATCTGTACAAAGTTTTCAGTCATTTAATGGAGACAATCAGACAATTGCAATGTATGGCGCGGACTTTTATACCGCCAAAAATGTAAGGCTATTTGCCGGCGCGGGCGTTGATACGAATTTCAATGATTATGCCGGTGCGGTAGTCGATTTGAAAGGGAATTTGCAGATAAACTCTAACTATAGTATTCAGGCACGGGTCAGAACATATCTTGGTAACGACAGAAATGCCACACAATTCAGATTGTCGCCGGGTGTGTGTGAAAATGTTGGAAAAAATACATCAGTTTATATTAATCCTTATTACGCATACCGGCTTGATTACGATAGCCCATCTGATAGTAATCATACCTTAGGAATTTTTGGGGGAATTACCCAAAAAATAAATGATAAAACCTCAATGTCTGTCGAAATTCAACGCTACAATCTTCAAAATCCAAAAGATAACAGCGGACAAAATTGGAGTGCAAATATAATTCTGTCATATAAATTTTAGCGAGTTTCTTTCTGATAAGCCCATGCAGAATGGTTATGAATGCTTTCAAACGCCTCGCATTCAACTTCAAACTCATTTACAACGGGATTGTTGCGCAGTTTTATAACAACATCACGTAAAACATCCTCAACAAATTTAGGGTTATCCCAGGCCTTTTCCGTAACGAATTTTTCATCTTTGCGTTTTAGTAACGGGTAGACAGGACACGATGCACAGCTTTCGACAAGTTCAATTAAATCCTCCAGCCAAATATGTTCATTCTCATCATATGAAACTTTAACCGATATATAGGCTCGCTGATTATGGGCTCCGTATTCAGATATCTCTTTAGAACATGGACAGAGTGTTGTTACCGGTACTACAACACCAAGAATAAATTTATAATTCCCCTCATCTATTTTACCCTCAAAAGAGCATTCATAGCTCATAGGTGCGCTGAATCCCGTAACCGGTGCAGATTTCTCTATAAAATATTTGAACTTAAATCCTAATTCTCCGCTTTGGGCATGCAGTTTATTTATAATTTTCTCAAGACATCCTTTAATATCTACACCCAAAAGGTTTTTGGTTTTCCATTCGCTTAAAACTTCAACAAAACGCGACATGTGTGTCCCTTTATATTTTCGGGGTAAAGACACGCATACACGTGCTTTTGCACATACAATCTGATTAGAATTATTTTTTCGCTGAATTATCAAAGGCAGTTCAATATGTTTAATCCCAACTTTTTGTATATCTACCTGTCTTGTGTCTTCTAAGTTCTGAATGTCTTTCATAAATGGATTATAGCACGAAAAATATTTTTAAGAAAAATTGTTCGGTTAAAGTACTTCCATTGGTTCTACAACAAATTCCACAATGGATGTTCCTTCTTCATTAAAAGCTTTTTGCAACGCAGGAAGGATATTTTCTTTATTACGAACTCTATAACCTTTCAAGCCGTAGCTTTCGGCTATTTTTATATAATCAGGCCCTGAAATTTTTGTTTCAAAATACCTTCCTTCGCATTGTTTTTCCTGTAGCTGGCGAACCATACCTAGATAACCGTTATTTAAAATAAGAATTTTAACAGGCAGGTTATAGTCCTTGCACACTGCGAGCTCCTGCATATTCATTTGGAATGATCCATCACCGGTAATGCAAATGACGGGTTTAGAGTTGTCAAATACAGCAGCCCCAATTGCAGCCGGAAAACCAAAGCCCATAGTACCGGATCCACCGGATGTTAAAAACTTTGCAGGTTCCGTAAAGTGCAGGTTTTGTGCTGCCCATAATTGATGCTGGCCGACCTCTGTTGTAACCGTAAGGTTCTTGCCTTGAATAAATCTATCAAGCTCCTGCATAACTTCAAATGAATGAAGCATGTTGGTTTTGGTTTCGTGCTTAGTATTTTTGGATTTTAAGTTTTGAAGAGTAAAATCCCATTTGCTGTTCAATGAGAAATGTTCGCTATTAAGTCGGCATATCATATTTGAAATTATAACTTTTGCGTCTCCTGTTATAAAGTCGTGAGCTTTTATAACTCTTGATATTTCATCCGGATTTATGTCAAGCTGGATAAATTTTTTCTCCAAATCAGATTTTTCAAAGCAGCAGGTAATTCTGTCATTGAATCTGGCACCGATTGAAAAAATTAAATCGCTCTGTTTGATTAAGCTATTTGCTGATTTGTCACCAAATATTCCTATCATTCCGAAATAGTTTTCGTCATCTTGCGGGTAAACACCAATCCCCATCATTGTTGTAACAACAGGAAAATTCAAAAGCTTATTTAAAGTCCGGACTTCCTTATACGCACCGGAAGCTCCCCCGCCGGTAACAATTACAGGGTATTCTGCCGAGCAGAGTTCATTTAAAATATTTGTTATATCGGGATGCGGTATTGGTTTTTGATGAATATCCGGATAATTTTGCAGTTCGGTTTCTTCATACAGAATATTTTTTGCCAAATCTACAACAACTGGGCCTTTTTTACCTGTCATTGCAGTTTGAAAAGCATCGTATAGTGTTTTTTCAAGATCTTTAACGCTTTTTACCTGATAAACTTTTTTTGTGCAGGATTTGGTAATATTGCAAATATCGGCTTCCTGAAAGGCATCTTTACCTATCAAGTCTGCGCTAACCTGTCCAGTAAGAACAACAAGAGGTGCTCCATCAAGGTAAGCATTTACTATTCCTGATACTGTGTTTGTGGCTCCAGGGCCGGAGGTTACAAGTACAACTCCGGGTTTTCCGCTTACTCTCGCATATCCCTCTGCTGCGTGTACGGCAGCCTGTTCATGCCGGACAAGAATGTGATCTATCTCGTCCTGTTTATATAGTTCGTCGTAAATCTTCAAAACTATTCCGCCCGGATAACCAAAAATCTTTTCTACGCCAAGTTTTTTTAGCGTTTCGGTTATAATCTTTGCGCCGGTTAAAGTGTTTAATTTTATCAAGTTTGTCATAACCTAATTTTAGCACAAAAAAGCCTGCATATTATGCAGGCTTTTTTGTTAACTATTCACTGATTAATTCATTTAACAGCTTTTTCTTAGTTTCTATTTTATTTTGAGCTGCTTCGCGTTTTTTCTGCTGTTCTGCCTGTTTTTTTTCTTGTTCAAGCTTTGCAGCTTCTTGTTTTTTAGTTACAGCAGCTTCTTGTTGGTTAATTTTGTCTGTGGTCTGTTGAGCCCAATCGCCCAAAGCACCGGCAAATGCACCTGTTGTTGTAAACATAAGAACTAATGTTGTGATTAAAGTTTTTTTCATGTGTCTTCTCCTTTATTCTTCTAACAGTATTCTCAACTGTTCTTTTTTTTCCTCTAGACGTTTCTGGTTAGCTTCGTATATTTCTTGGCGTTGTTTTTGATCTTCAAGAATTTTCTGCTCTCGTTCATTTTTTTTAGCCTCGAACTTTTGTTGCTGCTCTGCATTCTTTGCCTGAATTTCATCTATTTTTGTATTGACATCGTCATTAACATTCCATAATTTGCTGAAAAAAGATGATACAGGATTTGAGGAGGTATTGCTTGCAGCAAAAGCAGGCACCGTAAAGATTATAATAGCCATTAAGCTTGTAATATATTTTTTCATAAACCAACCCTTCTGATAAAATTATAACATTTTTTTTAATACATTGCAATAATTTTATCAATTCCTTTCTTGGCAATTTGAAATATTTGTAACATTTGTTCGTAAGAGAACGGCTCCCCTTCTGCTGTGGTCTGAAATTCAATAATTTTACCGCTTTTTGATAAAACAATGTTAGAGTCAACCTGTGCATGTGAATCTTCATTATAATCAAGGTCTAATCTGACATCGCCGTCTATTATTCCTGCTGAAATCGCAGCAATTGGCTCAATTATCGGATTTTCTTTTAGAACACCTTCTCTTAGAAGTTTGTCAAACGCATCTTTTAACGCGATAAAACCGCCGCATATACTTGCCGTACGGGTTCCTCCATCTGCCTGAATTACGTCTGCATCTATTGTTACAGTTAAATCAGGCATTTTGGTTAAGTCAACACATGCACGTAAACTTCTGCCGATAAGTCTTTGAATTTCTTGAGTACGACCGGAAATTTTAGTTCTTTCTCGCTGGCATCTGGTGTTTGTAGAAGACGGTAAAAGTGAATATTCTGCCGTTATCCAGCCCCTTTGGTCATCTTTTTCCATCCACTTCGGTTTGGTATTTTCAACAGATGCTGTCACAATAACCCTTGTATCTCCGAATTCCGCAAGTACGGAACCCGGTGCATGTTTTGTATAACCGTGTGTGAATTTAATTTTGCGGGTTTCATCGTTTTTTCGTTTCTCTCTCATTATTACCCCCTATAATCATAGTCCCACATATAAATTTGTCCGCAGTATCTGCATACCGCATGTTCGTTCATAAATCTTAAATCGGGTACAAAGGTGTATCCGTCAACTGTAATTTCAATTTCGTTTTTTGAGTTGTATCGCTGCTCAAAGTGTTTTTCGCCCTTATAATTCGGTGCAAACATTAGTTCAAATTTATCAACTGATTTGCAATTTTTACATATAAACATTAATTACCTTTTCCGAATTTTTGATTTAGGAGATTTTTGTACCATAAAGTCCAGCAAACGCTTCTCATTGGAAGTGTAAGACCGGAAACCGTAAATAATACCATAGTTGCAAGAAGTTCTTCAGCAACTAGTAATGGAGTTATTGCCGGCATTTTGAAATATTCAAGCATTCCGTTAATTTCTGCAAGCGGAAGGGTTGACGCCCAGTTTTCAAAAATCCCTTTGAAAAATTCGTTTACTTTTATTATATCCAGTATAAACATTGCGCCCCAATTAATTAGGTAATGGGAAATTATAATAAGAATAAGCATTATAATAAATGTTCTGCCAAAATTCCCCTTTACAAGATTGAAGCTGCGTTTGAAACATCCGCTGACCGAAGTTTCCGGTTCAAATGTAAATACCTGAAATACAAGTATGAAATATATGAAAAATATTAATCCCAGAACCCAGAACAAAGGGTTAACCGCAATAATTGATAGGATACTTATTATTAAAAGCAAAAATACAAATTTACCGCTTTTTGTTGTTATTACCTGATTATGTGCTTTAAAGTCATATAATTTGCCGGTTGAAATAATTGAGTCCGTCATTGAATTTAATGCTCCGTATGCAACCAGAAAATCCCAAAAAGCCTTTAAAAATATTGCAAATCCCGGCAATGTTAATATTAAAAGTCCTAAAGTCACGCTTGTAAAATTATTTAAAAAAGCGTACTGTTCGGTTAAATATGGCAATGCAGACGTAAACCACCCCGTGAATCCGAAAATCAGAGCAATTCCGATTAACTGCCCGAATACAGGGAAAAGCATATACTGAGTGAATTTTAAAAAGTTTGTAAAATAAATTTTTAACCCTTCGCCCAAAATTTTCCACAGGCTGTTTTTTATTTTAAATTTGGCCATATTTTCTCCTTTAATGTATAATAATTTTATTACAAATAAATTTAAAAAAACAATGATAGATTACAAAGAATTAATAAAAGGTTTTACCGAAGAAGATTATGCAAAGCACAGGGTTAATCTTCATATACATACGCTTTATTCTGACGGGCGCGGAGATTTTAATTCACTGATAAAACAGGGTGAAGGGTATAAGGCAATTGCGATTTCTGATCACAATACTGTTCAGGGCTATTGGGAAAATAAAATACCTGAAAATGTTATTCCTGCCGTGGAGTTTGACGTTTGGTGCGGATATGTTTTTATGCACCTTCTCGCATACGGAATTGATGTAAATTCTGATGAATTGAAGCCCTTTTTAGCTAAATCCAAGCGAGAAACTGAAATGGATATGGTACGAATATTTGCTAAACGTGATATTAAAAGGCTTATAAAGGCCGTTCATGATGCCGGGGGTATTGCGGTAATCGCCCATCCGGCATGCTGCTGGGCATTTAGTCTGGATCGTTTTTTTAAAAAGCTTAAGGGGTTGGGGCTTGACGGGGTAGAGGTTTATTATACGTATGAACGTCACAGAGGAATAATTAAATTCCATAAAACCGCGACGGTTAAAAAAGCCGCGGAAAAATACGGACTTATTATGACTGGCGGAACTGATTTGCATGGAGAAACGTTAAGTTAATCCAGCATTTCATAAGCTTTTTTGATTTCTTTTATATCCTGCCACATAAGCCATTTGGGGCTGCCTTTTTCACGGCTGTCATTTCTTAAAAGATATGATGGATGGAAAATAGGCATCATTTTAGAAAAATTTGGACCCTCAAACCACTTGCCTCTTAATTTTGTTATTCCTTGAGATGTATTCAAAAGCGAATTTACTGCAACTCTGCCACATAAAATGATTATACGGGGCTTAAGAATATCAATTTGTGCATCCAAATACTCTTTACAAGCCAATTTCTCCTCAGGCAAAGGGTCGCGGTTTTCAGGAGGTCGGCATTTTATTGTATTAGTGATGTAGATATTTTTTTCTCTTGAAAGGTCAACACATGCCAGAATTTTATCCAATAACTGTCCCGCTTTGCCAACAAAAGGGGTTCCCTTTTGATCTTCATAATACCCCGGAGCTTCTCCGATAAGCATAAGCTTGCTGTTTGGTATTCCGTCTGAAAACACAATATTAGTTCTGGTTCTGCACAAATCACATTTTGTACAGGCCATACATTTTTCTCTTATGTCCTCAAGTTTTTTTTGAATATCATTGCTCATTTTCAGGAACCAAAACAGATATTACGGCATTATTTAAATTAAGATATTTTCTTATTGCGTTTTCTAAATCTTCTATTTTGATATCTTCCAAATCGTTCAGATAGTGCTCAATAATTTTTAGATCCCCGCAAACAGTAAGGTAATAACCAATATTCTCCCCGATCTCAGAAACAGTTTCGGCAGTATATGCAAATTTTGACTTTGTCTTTTTCTTAGCTTTCAAAAGTTCTTCGTCGGTAATCCTTTCTGTCAAAAGTTTTTCCAGCTCAGATTTAATTAAATCAAGTGCCTCATCTTTTTTGTTAGGTTTAAAGTTAGCCTGAATGAAGAAGTTGTTACCGTCTTTGAACTGATAATGCTCTGAATTTATCATATTAAATACAGGAACCGGCAGTTTTTCAATTAAGTTTTTGTATAGTCTGGAACTTGTTCCATCACCCAGAATTATACAGATTAAATCAAGGCAAATAGTTGCTTTTAAATCGTTAGCCTTTGGTCCTAGCCAGCCAAACATAGCATAAGCCGTGTTTATATGGGATGTTTGTTCTACGTATGTTGTTTGGTTTACAGGTAAATCCGGCTGATTTTCGATATGAGTATTGTTATCACGGCCTTTGAAATCAAATTCCTTTTCGATTTTTTTCAAAATGGTTTCGTGGTCAAAGTCGCCAACAACAATTGTTGTCATATTTTCTGGAGTATAGAAATTTTTGTAATAAGTCATTATTTCGTCTCGAGTCACCCGAGAGATGATTTCCGGAGTCCCAATAACATCACGTTTATAGGGGTGTCTTGTATACATATTAAAGTTACATGCATTGTAAACCTTTGTCCATGATTGATCCTTGCGCATTCTAATTTCTTCAATAACGACATGGCGTTCACGTTTATCTGTTACCGTATTATCATCCAGGTCAAAAGGTGCACCGATTTCTTCTTCAGGCAAAACAGGGTCAAGCATCATATCTGCATGAAGTTCGATTGCAAGGTTCAAATCGCAGCAGTTTTCTCCTTCAGGTAGAGTTACATAGTAAAAAGTGTAATCTTTCCAGGTTGCGGCGTTTACAATCGCTCCTTTTGCTTCAAGAGTTTTGTCGAAATATCCTGCCGGATGTTTGTGGGTTCCTTTGAACATCAAGTGCTCAAGAAAGTGAGAGATACCGTTATTTCTATCATTCTCATTTATGGAACCTGTTTTTACCCATGTACTTACATTTGCAAGCAGACCTTCCTTATGTGCCAGAACTATTGTGTGTCCGTTTTCCCGTGTATAAACCTCAACATCCCGGGTCAGATACGGGTATTTTATCAAAGTTTTTTTCATATCGCCTCTCTATTTATGTTAATTATATCGCAAAAACTTTTTTTAGTATATAATTAGTTGTATGGATATTATTGATCGTTTGAAAAATAAGGTAGTGGTTTCTGTTCAGGCAATGCCAAGTGAGCCGTTGTATCTGGAAAAGTGCATGGCCGCTATGATGAAATCTGTTGTAAAAGGTGGAGCCGGCGGACTTCGAGTTGCCGGTATAAGGGATGTAAAAAACGCAAAAATGCTTTTTGATGTTCCTGTGATTGGAATAACAAAACCGGATGTTATCCCGGCAAACTATAAAGAAATTGTTTATATTACACCGGAATTGCAGGATGTAATATCTATTATAGAAGCTGGTGCGGATATTGTGGCCTTTGATGGGACGCAAAGACCGCGTAAATCTTCCCTTGAAGAAATGATAAAATATATCCATATCAATAAAAAGGCTGCAATGGCTGATATTTCAACTCTTGAAGAAGGAATTGAGGCGGCAAGATTAGGCGCGGATATTTTATCAACAACGCTTGCGGGTTATACACTTGAATCAAAAGATTCACCTTCAGGGCCGGATTTTCCGCTGCTTGAAAAACTTGTGAAATCCGTTTCTATACCCGTGTGTTTGGAAGGCAGAATCTGGGAGCCCGCAGATGTTGACAGGGCTTTTAATCTTGGGGCGCACTGTGTTGTTATAGGCTCAGCAATTACTCGTCCGCAACTTATTACAAAGCGTTTTGTCCAAAGGGGGAGTAAATAATGAAAAAAGCTCTTGCAATTGACATTGGCGGCACAAAAATCTATTCTTCTATCATATGCGAAAATGGTGAAATCCTTTCCGTCGTTGATAAAACACCTACACCAAAGGTGTATGAAGATTTAATACTGACTTTAAAAAATATTATTAGCAAGCAGGAAAAAGATGTTAATCTGATCGCGTTTTCGACCTGTGGAGCCGTTAATAATGAAAATACAAAAATATTAGGTTCTACCGGCAATATAATAAAAGAATATCCGACAACGGATTTTCAAAGTTTGAGCACAAAACCGGTATTTCTTGAAAATGACGCCAATTGCGCGGCTTGGGCTGAATATAGACTAGGTGCTGCAAAAGGTTTTAATAATTCAATTACTCTAACTCTTGGAACCGGTGTGGGCGGTGGAATTATAGTAGATGGAAAACTATTAAAAGGAAAAAACGGTACTGCCGGCGAAATGCATTTTAAAATGCGCACGGATAAGCATAGGAAGTGCTCCTGTGGCGGCTGGGATTGTTTTGAGGTATATGCCTCAGGTACGGGGCTGAAACTCACAGGACAAGAAATTTCTAATAATCCGAATATTACGACTTATGATATAATAGACGGTTATAAATTATGCGATGCCGTTATGACAAAGGTTTATGAACGCTGGCAAAATGATATATTGGATGGGCTTATCGGACTTGCTAATATTTTTGATCCGGATGTTATTGTGCTGTCCGGCTCCATGGCTGAATTCGTTAATACCGGCTATATTACGGAGGCTTTGAATGCACAGATTGTAACAACTCCGACAAGTGTCGTTAAAGCTCAAACGGGAAATTTTGCAGGAATGATTGGTGCAACGCTTCTGGCTTTCGAAAAAGAGGTGCATAAAAATGGGCAAGGCTAAGAAAAGAAGTCTACATCTTGGAATAAACGATAGGTTTTCAAGGCTCTCCAGAAAAGAAGCGGTTGAAACTGTTGTGGATATGCTTCAAAAAGGGAACAAGGATGTTTATGCTATTGTTACGCTTTTTGGACTTACAGCAGAGGAAATTCTTGAGGCAGGTGCAAGTTATGAGGCGGTTGCAGGATTGGGAAATATTTTATTATGATAATTGAAAAACTAAAATTTTGGTGGAATTGTTCAAGGGCTTTTGCTCTGCCTATGACTGTTATGTCATGGTTTGTGGTTTTTATATATGCACTTTTTTCTGGCGGGAATGCATTCTATGGTTTGATAGCCTTAATAGGTGTTTGTTTTGCACATCTCGCTACAAATATTTTTGATGATTATTTTGATTATATAATTTTATGTAAAGATGAAAGGTACTTTAACTCTGCGCAAAAGTGTAAGTGTAAGTTTATTACCGATGGGCTTATATCTCATAAAGGTGTGCTTTTTGCAGCATGTTTGTGTTTATTAATCGCAGTGTGCATTGGTGCGTTATTAACTTATCTTGCGGGGGTAGGAGTTATCTGGATTGCACTTCTTGCAAGCGTATTTATAATTTTTTATTCCAAGTTTTCATTCAACGGCCTCGGCGAGTTGGCTGTCGGGCTTACATATGGCCCATTGTTATTTGAGGGTGTCTATTACGTTATGAAAGGTGAATTTTCCTTAGATGTTTTAATTCTGTCAATAAGTCTTTGTTCTTTTGTGATAGCAGTTTTGTATGTACATACAATATTGGATTATGACGGCGACCTATGCTCCCATAAAAAAACTCTTGCGTGTTCTTTTAAAAATAAAAATAATGCACTAAAGCTTCTTGTTGCCTTCTATATATTGGGATATGCCTCGATAACTATTTTTGCTTGTTATTCAGGGATTTATACGGTTTTAATTTCCTTTTTGGCTGCACCGTTGATTTATATGTTGTATAAGAGTTTGTTATTATACAATGAAGATAAAACATTTGTGCCTGTTGTCAGGTGGTGGAATTATCCTCTGGGAAATTGGAAGCATATTGAAGGAGAGGGAACCCAGAGTTTTTATTTAAGATTGTATCTTTCAAGAAATATAACCACGTATTTTGCAGCACTTGTTTGTATAGCTATTGTGCTTGAAAAATTTATTTAATTTATGTTAATCTAGATTTATATTGCCATAAAGTAAAAGGATCTAAAAATGAGTACAAATCAATCACTTAAACCATTAACGTGTAAAGTAAATTCTGAAAATCATCTTGAAATCGGCGGATGCGATATAGTAGAACTTGCAAAAAAATACGGAACGCCGTTGTATGTTATGGATGAATATACTATTAAAAGTATTTGCCAGGACTATAAAAATGCATTTAAATCTTACCCGAAAATGCGTATGATGTTTGCCTCAAAGGCTCTTTGTACAATTGCAACATCTAAATTGCTTGCAAGTGAGGGCTTTGGATTTGACGTTGTTTCCTCAGGTGAAATTTATACCGTATACAAAGCCGGTGTTGATATGTCAACGGTTATTTTTAACGGTAATAATAAGTCTTTTGAAGAACTATCTCTGGCATTGGATTTGGGTGTTGGAAGAATTTCTGTTGATAATTTTACTGAACTTCAAATACTTGAGACTGTTGCCGCTTCTAAAAATAAAACAGCAGAAGTCCTCTTGAGAATTACACCTGGTATTGAATGCCATACGCATGAATATATTCAAACAGGCCATCTTGATTCAAAATTTGGGTTTGACCTGACACAGGTTGATCAGGCTGTTGACTTGACTTTGAATAATTATAAAAATATAGTGATTAAAGGTCTACATGCCCATATTGGCTCCCAAATCTTCGAAACACAAATATATTCCGATGAAGTTGATATTTTGATAAAAGAAATCGCCAGACTTAATGAAAAATTTGGGCTCAGATTGAATGAAATTAATCTCGGTGGCGGATTGGGGGTTAAATATACAGATTCGGATAACCCGCCCTCTGTCGGACAAGTTGCAGAGGTTATCTTGAAGTCACTTGACGCTGCTGTTAAAAAATATGATGTGGAACATCCGGTTGTATATATTGAACCTGGCAGAAGTGTAGTATCTACAGCTGGTGTCACTCTTTATACGGTTGGCTGCTCTAAGCAGGTTCCGCAGGGTACAAAATACTTGGCTGTGGACGGAGGTATGGCGGATAATCCAAGGCCATCTATGTATCAGGCTCATTATACTGCACAACTCGCAAATAAACCGGAACATAATGAAAATTTACAAAAGGTAACAATTGCTGGAAGATTTTGTGAATCCGGAGATATTTTAATAAAAAATATTTTTCTTCCAAATCCTGAAAAAGGCGATATTTTGTGCGTTTTTAATACGGGGGCTTACAATTATTCTATGGCTTCAAATTATAATCGCGTGCAAAAATCCGCCATGGTACTTGTAAATAATTCACAATCTGCTATTATAGTATATAGAGAGACTTTAGACGATTTAATATCTCATGATGTGGATAGGTTAATATGATTTCAGAAATTTTAGCATATTTTCAAAGCTTAATAGCCCCTGTCGACTTGACTTTTAAATGGACAAATATTGCTGAAATAGCTGTTATTGTATTTATTCTCTGGTTTTTTTATAAAAAGTTCATAAAAAATACCCAGTCCGAAAAGTTTGTAAAGGGAGCGTTTTTTCTCGTATTTTTATGGATTTTTAGTGAAATTTTAATTAGATTTGACCTTAAAATCATCGGGGTGTTTTTGAAATCTGTTGTAACCCTAGTTTCGTTGAGTTTGATAGTAATTTTTCAGCCGGAACTCAGACGTTTTTTAGGCTTTTTAGGTCAGGTGGATTTTATTAATAAACTATTTGACAATTCTAAAAATGCTGGTGACAAGAGTATTGATGTTGTAAAAGAAGTTGTTGAAACCGTTAAATACTGTTCAAAATCCCATACAGGTGCATTGATTGTATTCCAAAGTGATTTGAGCAATACTTATTACGACGTAGGAACTATACTTAATGCGGATGTATCAACAGAACTTTTACTGACGATTTTCCACCCTAATACCCCGCTTCACGATGGTGCGGTAGTTATTAATGGTGATAAAATAATTTCAGCAGGGGTTTTGCTTCCTCTGACAGAAGATCCAAAGCTTAGCTGGAAATATGGTACACGCCACCGTGCAGCAATAGGTATGTCAGAAGTCAGTGACGCAGCGTGTCTTGTAGTATCTGAAGAAACCGGTGATGTATCAATATGTGTTGACGGTACATTGAAAAGATATGAAGATTTGGTCACCCTAAAGGCAGATCTTGAAAATATTCTTGGTGTAAAGCTTAATGATGAAGCAGAAAATGCTAAGAAAACTGTTTTTAAAATAAATAATTTTATAGCCATAAAGAAGAAGTAACATGCAGACAAAAACGATTCCTTTAAAATTAAAGATTTTAATGCATTTTCGTAAAATGTTTTTCTTGACAATAGGCGCATTTATTGCTGCAGCTGCAATTGAAGGTTTTTTGCTGCCGAATAACATTATTGATGGCGGAGTTGTCGGGATTTCAATGATAACAAGCTATTTGACTGGTAAAAATCTGGGAATGCTTGTTGTATTGATTAATTTCCCGTTTATATGTCTTGCTTTTACTAAAATGGGAAAACAGTTTGTTTTACAAACGTTTTATGCTATATTGATGTTTTCGTTGTTTTTGAATGTTTTTCACGGCCATCATGCAACAGAAGATCTTTTGCTTGCTACTGTTTTCGGAGGAATAATTCTTGGCGCGGGGGTTGGTATAATCCTTAAAAATGAAGGCTCACTTGATGGTACGGAGATTCTGTCGCTGGTTTTGTCTAAAAAATGGGGACTTTCCGTCGGGGAATTTATCATGGGATTGAATATATTTATTTATTGCGGAGCCGGTTTGGTTTTTGGCTGGGAAAAAGCAATGTATTCTATGCTTACTTATTTTATTGCTTACAAAGTTATTGATATTGTTATGGAAGGGCTTAATAGTTCTAAAGCTGTCCGCATAATTAGCGACAAGTCTTATGAAATCGGACAGACATTAATCGACAGGCTTGATATTGGCATTACATATATATACGGACAGGGTGGCTACTCTAAAATTGATAAAACAATGATTTATTGTATTATCTCCAGGCTTGAAATGTCAAAACTTAAGGAAATTGTTAGAGAAATAGATCCGAATGCATTCATGTCGATTGTGGAAGTTCATGAAACATACGGTGCAAGACTGAAAAAAAGAGTTAATAAAATATAGCAGGTGGTTTTGGGCGGGCTATGTTAAAATAAAACTTTACATATAGACAATTCTTTAAAAATATAATATACTTAGGATGAGGAAGTTTTATGGCAAAAAATATTGATACAGTTCCTATAGAAGTTTGTATTCTTACAGCAGATCACGATATAAAAGGTGTTGTGCATGTATCTAAATATACAAACACAAATCGTGAACTAACTGATTTGTTAAATGACAAAGAAAGAAGATTCCTTGCGGTTACAAATGCAGAAATATATCCTAGAAATGTTAATCAGTCGCCCAGAAGATATAATTTTTTGGAAATTCATATGGATTACGTTTTGATGGTACATCCTGCAACTCAGGCAGTCTTTAGAGATTCTGGAAAGACGCAGGAAGATATTGCAAGATTTAGAGACTTGAGACTTAAGCTTAACCAGACAAAGCCGTTTTAAATGAAAGCTTTATTAGTAGATAATATTAATAGTATTGCGCTTGAAATACTCAATATTGGTGGTGTTGAAACGGTTGTTATGCCTTCGTTGGGAGAAGATGATTTATGCCGGATTATAGGTGATTTTGATGCAATTCTGCTTAGAAATCTGACTTATATAACTGAAAAAGTTATTAAACATGCTAACAAACTTAAAATAATAGGCAGGGTAGGCTCCGGTCTTGATAATATTGATATTGCAGCTTCAGATAAAGCAGGAATATGTGTTATAAATTCACAGGATGGTAATACTATTGCAACATCCGAGCATACAATTGCGCTTATGCTGGCGCTATCAAGAAAAATACCTATGGCGTGTGCGTCGGCTTTTTCCGGTAAATGGGAGAGATGCAGGTTTATTGGTAATGATCTGTATGGTAAAACAATTGGTATTATAGGCTTTGGTAGAATAGGTTCGCGTGTTGCCGCTTTGTGCAAAGCTTTTGGTATGGAGGTTTTGGTATACTCAAGACAAAAAATTTCTAACTACAAGTTTTTTGACAAGTTAGAAGAAATCCTGCCTTTGTGTGATTATATATCGTTGCATCTTCCTAAAACACCAGAAACTATTGGTATGATTAATTCTAATACTATCAAACTCATGAAGCCGGGTGTAAAAATCATTAATTGTTCCAGAGGTGGTATTGCTGTGGAACAAGACCTTGTGCAAGGGATTGAAAATGGTATTATCTCAGGCTTGGCAACAGATGTTTTTGAAAATGAACCAGATATTTCATCATCAGTACTTTTAAAATATCCTGAAAAAGTTGTTGCGGTGCCGCATTTAGGTGCAAGTACAATTGAAACTCAGACTAAAGTAGCAAAGGAAATTGCATCCCGGGTTGTTGAGTTTTTGAATAATTATCAATGATAATTGTAATATCTTTTTAAAAGGTTTGTGTTGGT